>RZYX01000031.1 GCA_009930155.1 Clostridia bacterium
ACCTTTAACTGTATCCATTTCTACAACATTTACACCTGAGTTCTCTTCCAAAAAGGCTTTGAAGTCATCATAGGTCCTTCCACGACGATATTTGTATTCAAGCTTTGTATAAACCTTTTTTGGACGTCGTTGCCGATATGCAACTTTCTTTGGAAGGTCGATGTTTTTGATGGAAAAAGCATTGGAGTCTATGTAATTGTAGATGGTCTTTTCTGACACCCCGATTTCATCTGCATGAGAAGAGAAAATGTGATTTATAGATTGCCCTTTCATGATTAAAGGAGATATGATTTCACTGATTTCAATAAGTCTTTCTGGATCTGTACGAATACCTGCACGGGATTCTTTCAGGGTTCTGAGATATTCTGCATTGGCCCTGTGAGCAGTATAGTAGGCATGATCTTTCTTACAGCTTTTTTGCTTTTGACAGTTAGTGCAAACATATGGGGGCTTGTCCAATAATGAACAATGCAACGATTGGTAGGACCTACAAAAAGTACGACAATCAACATCCGCACACAATTTACAGCGGGTAAAGCACTCATACACATCACTGTTTTCACATAATCGATTGCGCATACAGGAGTAAAACTTAACGCAGTCATTTCTTTGAGAAGGGTTAACCCTTCCTGTAAAAACACGATATCTTTTAATTTCTCTTGAAATCGTAGAAGGTGAACGATCAAGCTTCTTTGCAATAGATGCAAATGTAAAATCAAGAGTCAGAAGGCGCTCAATCATGGCTCTGTCAGATAATGATAAATGTTTACTCATAAAAATACATCCTTTAATTTTATGAGTCGGACAGCTTAAAAGATTATACACAAAAATAGCCGTTTGAAAAACTAAATGCAAGTTTGTAAGGATAAAAGTTTAGATGAAATTGCGTTTAATTTTACAATTAACAATGGAGATTCTTCCTGACGAAACGGAGTGAGTCCGTATTATGGGACACCCAAAGAACTATAATGTATATAAACTTACTTAAAGAATTGATTTTTGAAGAAAGGAGTAGCAGCTATGTGGTGTAAGAATTGCAACAAAGAAATTAATGATCCAGTATGCCCGTATTGTGGAGCGAGTACAGAAGAAGACATACCTGTAGAGGTGTATTGGTGTCCGAAATGTAAAACCCCAATAATTAAGTATGCAAATAGTCCAGACAAAGCTGTTTGCTCTATATGCAAGTCAAGCACGACTTATCTTGCAGCGGATATTCGCCCAGTCTTTCCTGAAGAGCGATTATTGGTTGAAATCCTGCTGGATAAACCTTTGGAATTTTTGGGCAAAAGCGTTTGGGCATCCAATAATCGTTATTACATAGATGGAAAAACCGTAACCATTTCAGCATCCTTATACCATAAATACTCTCCTGATTACATTATCGAGCAACTTGAGAAATATAAGCCTTCAAATCAAACAGCATATTTTGAACAGAATATCGAATTGTTTGTTATTGCTAATGCCGATAGATTAAACTACATTAAAGATGAAGCATATTCTTTTATCCAAAATGCAGCAAGTAAATTCGACCACGAAAGTATAGTCCTTTCTTTTTCAGGCGGAAAAGATTCGACAGTTACAGCTGATTTGGCGGTAAGAGCGTTGAGCGATCCGAGCTTAGTTCATATTTTTGGGAATACGACGCTTGAATTCCCACTTACCATTGAGTATGCTGAGAGATTTCGTATAAATAACCCCAAAGCAATCTTCAAAATAGCAAAAAATAAGGAGCAGGACTTCTATTCTGTTTGCTATGATATTGGTCCTCCGGCACGAATGATGCGTTGGTGCTGCTCTATGTTTAAGACTGGACCAATAACTCGTGTAATTAACAGTATGTTCAGAGAACAAAACATCTTGACTTTTTATGGAATCAGAAAGTGCGAATCTGTAAGCAGGAGCAAGTATAATCGCATTGAAGATAGTGCTGAATCCGTAAAAATTCAGAAACAGACAGTTGCTTCTCCGATATTTCTGTGGAAAGATATAGATATCTGGTTGTATATTCTCGCTGAAAAAATTGATTTCAATGAAGCATATAGGCTGGGATATGACCGTGTGGGTTGCTGGTGCTGCCCAAACAATAACGCTCGTGCTCAATTTTTATCAAGCATTTATATGCCGGAACAATCGAAAAAATGGCGAGAATACTTAATCTCTTTTGCAAAGCAAATTGGAAAGCCAGATCCTGAGGTATACATAGATAGCGGTAAATGGAAAGCGAGACAAGGCGGCAATGGCTTAGCAGCAGCTCAAGATGTTAAAATCAAATTTTCAAATTGTACATCTGAGGAACACGCAAAGATATACAGACTAAACAAACCTGTTGATGATGCATTTATTTCTTTATTTAATCCATTCGGTAGAATAGCTCCTGAATTGGGTAGAAAGCTGATAAAGGAAACCATTGTTGTTGATGTAAGGACAAATGTGCCATTACTTTCAATTCAGCCATTTGATAAAGACGGATTTGAATATTCAGTAAAAATCAAAACAATGAATGTCGCTAACCACGATGACCTTCAGAGGATGGTTGGTTATCAAATAAAGAAATACAACGCTTGTAGAAAATGTCTTAAATGCGAATCGCTATGCCGTTTCGGAGCGATTACCATAACAGCTGATGAGTATCGCATAAGTGAGAAAAAGTGCAAAAAGTGCAAAATGTGCGTTACGGCTAAGTATCTTAATGGTGGTTGCTTGATGGACAGATATTTACGGACTAAAGATTAATGGAGGAACACAATGAAATTTAGAGGTCACGAAACCTTTTTTATTCGCAAAGGATGGATAAACAAAGGAATAAAAAATGTTGTAAAAGACCCTGCCGTTTTTATGGGAAACAGCGGAAATCCTATGGATGTTTTAGGTATTGGTTCCAATATGGTGAAGTCATTGAGATATTGGTTGCAAGCTTTTGCATTAACTCAAGAACCAGCATCCGGGAAACGGGAGCAAAACTTGACGCCGTTGGGTTCTGTCATATATAAGTATGATCCATATATTGAAGAAATGGGAACACTGTGGTTACTGCATTACCAACTGGCTACAAATGATAAAGACGCAACTGCGTGGTATTACTTTTTCAACGAATTCAAAATGTCGGAGTTTGATAAGGAGGATTTTGTCAAGCAGATATCTGCTTACATCAGGATGAACGGCGAAGAAGTATCTGAGCGTTCCTTGGAGGACGATTACAACTGTATTATTAATACTTATCTTCCGAGAATGAAATCTTCACCTGAAAAAGTTCAACCAGAAAGCAATATAGATTGTCCTCTTGGAGAGCTTGGCTTAATTGACTTTGCAAATCGAAAAACAAAAGTTTATGTGAAGCGTTCTCCTAAAAAAGCTTCAATACATCCGATGATCCTTTTGGCTGTCATAATAGATCGAGCAAACGGAAAGAAAGAATTAAGGATATCCGATTTGCAGACCGAATCGTGCAATGTCGGAAAAGTGTTTAACATTGATATCATTACTTTAACCACCTTGTTATATGAGCTTGAACAAAAGGGGTTGCTAAAGGTAATTAGAACTGCTGGTTTGGATGTGGTTAGATTAGATACTCCGATGACATATATAGAGTGTGTTGAAGAGTATTACAGAGCAATCAATAGATAATGAATGGAGTTATACTATGTTTGATGATAAAGTAAAGGTTGCAGATGAATTTCAAACATC
Source organism: Clostridia bacterium (assembly GCA_009930155.1). The sequence goes on from RZYX01000031.1 coordinate 3,688, forward strand.
GGTCAACATTGCTTATGATTTATATGATAAGTGCAAAATTGAAAGATTTATACCAACGCAGGCAGCAATAGAAATCATTGAGGATATAATGCTGAGTACTGCTCCTAAGTCAACAAGAAGAGCCAGAATGTTTGTAGGTGCATATGGACGAGGCAAATCTCACATTGTTTTAGTTGCCTTGTCTTTGCTGTTTTACAAAGACAAAGATGTATTTAACACGATTCTTGATTCGGTAAAAAAATACAGTGAAGAACTCTATGAATATGTTTCTTCATATATTGAAAGTGACAAAAAAATTCTACCGGTGATTATCAGCGGTAGTAGTGCAAGCCTTTCTCAGTCTTTTATGTTCGCTCTTCAGCAGACACTTAAAAGAGAAGGGCTTAATGATGTTTTACCCGAAACTCATTATCAGGCGGCAATTAATGCTATAAAGAATTGGAAAACAAATTATCCAACCACTTATGAGCGGTTCATCGATATTCTCGGAATGTCAGCTGACGAATTTATTATACGGCTAAGTAATTTTGAACCGGAGAGTTTTGAAAGGTTTAAGCATATATATCCAGAGTTAACTTCGGGAAGTGAGTTTAACCCTTTTGGTGGATTTGATGTGGCAGAAATTTATGACGAAGTTAATAATCAACTTGTAAAACACGGCTATTCTGGTATGTACATTGTATATGATGAATTCAGCAAATATTTGGAATCAAGTATTTCAAACGCAACAATCAGCGATATTAAATTATTGCAAGATTTTGCCGAAAAATGTAATAGAAGTGCTGAAAAACAGATGCATTTAATGCTAATCTGTCATAAGGATATTTCAAACTATATTGATGCAAATTTGCCAAAAGAAAAAGTTGATGGATGGCGTGGTGTGTCTGGGAGATTTGCTCATACTGAGCTTCGTAATAATTTTTCGCAAATCTATGAAGTTATTGGTGCGGCAATTTCAAAAGAGCCTCAGTTTTGGAATGAGTTTTGCCAAAAAAACAGAACAATATTTGAAGGAATTACAAATAGAGCATTTTCTTCAGGTTTGTTTGATTCAGGCAAAGAAGGTGTAGATACTATTGTCAAAGAGTGCTATCCGCTCCATCCATACTCTACATTTATTCTTCCACGAGTATCTGAGAAAGTCGCTCAAAATGAAAGAACACTTTTTACTTTTTTGTCGGCTGATGAAAAATATACGCTAAAGTCATTTTTGACGACTGAGCAAACTTTGTTCCCACTGTTAACTGTGGATACTGTTTATGATTATTTTGAACCGCTACTCAGAAAGGAAGTATATACAAGCGATATATATAAGTTGCACAAGTTGGCTTCTGTGGCTTTGCAAAAGGTAGAACAATACTCCCTTGAGGCTAAAATAATTAAATTCATAGCACTTATTTATGTAGTGGAGCAATTTGAGAAGCTCGCACCCACTGTTGATACGATTGTCAGTGCATTTGCTGATTCTTATCCTGATGTTAAGGCAATACATAGTGCATTAAAAAACTTGATTGATAACGAGTGTGTTGTTTATCTGAAAAGAAGCAACAATTTCTTGAGGTTAAAAGAGAGTTCCGGAGTCGATGTATCCAAAGAAATTGAGAAACGCATAGCTGTATTGACTGAAAAGAAGTCTGTCGTCGATATATTAAACGGTTTACATTTTGATTACTTCATTTATCCCACAAAGTATAATGATGAACACGAAATTACACGATACTTTGACTTTATCTTTGTAACTGGTGAATCATTTGAAAAAGGACTCGATTTTTCGCAGATGCTTTCATACACTGAGGCAGATGGACTTATCATTGCGGTAGTACCAATTTCAAAGGAAGAACTTTCAAAAATAAATAAAATGGTTCAAGGACTGGATGACTGTGATAGAGTAGTAGTTGCAATTCCGAGAACATATTCTTGTATTGAAAAAATCGCATTGGAATATGCTGCTGCATATCAACTCCAAGAAGAAACGATTAATGACGACCTATTGCACGATGAATATGCTATTTATGTTGATGACCTTGAGGAGGTTGTTGCAGATTTTATTTCATCATTTATAAAACCCGAATCTAACAAGGCAGTGTTTTATCATTTAGGAAAAGCCGTCACAATAAACAGAAAGGCTCAATTGTCGTCCTTGCTTTCAAATATCTGCGACAAAGCATTCCCATATACACCTATAATCAACAACGAGTCAATAAATAAGAACCAACTGCCTACTGTTGCAATTAATAGTCGCACAAAGTTGCTGAATGGTATATTATCTGAACCTTTGTTGGCTAACCTTGGTTTAGCTGGTTCTGGACAGGATGTATCTATGATGCGTAGCACTTTGCTGAAAACAGGAATTGTGCAAAATATCGATGATACGCCTGTATTCACACTGAACACACAGGATGAAAACATTGACAAGGTTTTAAGTACAATAGAGCAATTTTTCCTAATGGCTGCGAAAGGAAAAAATGCGTCATTTTCTGACCTGTACGATCAACTTATCAATGCGAGATATGGGATTGGACTCAAGAAAGGTGTAATCCCGATTTTTGTTGCGGTTGTATTGAGAAAATATGTTTCGTCTGTATCAGTATTACTCGATGGCAAAGAGCAACGCATTAACGGAGATCTACTTTCAGCTATCAATGAAAAGCCATTTGCTTACGATATTCGTATTGATAGTTGGGATGCTGATAAAGAGGAATACATTTGCAGGATAGAGGAGCTTTTCCTTCCATATATAATCGAGCAAGAAAAATCCTTCAACAATCTTTCTTACATAACTACTGCAATGAACAGATGGTACCAATCACTTCCGAAGTATTCAAAGGAATTGACTGAGTTTTATTTGGGCACATACCCAAAATCTGTTAAAAAAACGCTGTCTGCCAGTAAAAAGCAGTTTATTAATGCCATCAAGCAAGTCGAAGTAAATCCTCATCAATTCTTGTTTGAGGATGTACTTGGCATTTTTGGTATGTCATCATTTTCACTTGATGTTATCGATAATATCAGAAGCACAAAAGAAGATTTCGATGCAGCGTTGACAGTGCTTATAGATGCGGTTTCAAACGACATACGCTTTATATTTGGTGGAACGATTAAAGGCTGTACTACAGTATCGGCTGCTAAGAATTGGTTTGAAAGCTTATCAACATCCACTATTCAATATCTGTTTGCAAACAATGAGAATCAGGTGTTATCACTTATTGAACTTTCTTCAAACGATGACAGCCAGTTTACACAGAGACTTGCAAAAGCTATTACTTCGCTGCGTATGGAAGATTGGACACGAAGAACAATAGATGACTTTATCAGTTCGCTAATTGCATTCAAAAAAACAGTTGATGAGTACAATATGAACGCAGAGAACTCAACGGAATTGAATTCAAATGCTTACAAGATCGTGTTTACGGATGAAAATGGGACTGATACGGTAAGAAGTTTTGAGCGTGTGGAGTTCAGTAAAAAAGCAAAACTGCTTCAAAATGAAATAAAAACATCTCTTGAGGAGATGGGACAGTCGATTACCGAACAGGAAAAGAGACAGGTTTTAATTGAACTACTTAAAGAATTATGTTAAGGGAGGCATAGTATGACAGTTTCGTATTTTGATAATGCGGCAACAACATTTCCAAAACCAGAAGAAGTATATGTAGCGATGGACTCTTTTTATCGAAACGAAGGAGTAAGCATAGGACGAGGTCAGTATTCGTTGGCCGCAAAAGCTGCGAACATAAGCGACGAGACAAGGAAACTATTGCTCTCACTTATGAGTTGCTCAAATAAACAAGTGGTATTCACACACACGGCAACAGAAGCGCTGAACCTTATTCTAAATAGTGAGATTAAGGACGAAAGTACAATATATATCACTCCTTTTGAGCACAATGCTGTAACAAGAGTGATTAACCATATAAACACATCGAAGAACATAAGAATAAAACAGTTGCCATTTGTTATTGATGAGTGGCAATATGATGTTTCAGCCATAGCGCAAGCCTTTTCTGATACGCCTCCTGACCTCGTTGTGATGACTCACGCAAGTAATGTCTGTGGCGTAATAGCACCAATAGAAGATATATGCAAAATGGCAAAGCAATATAAAGCGACTACTGTTATTGATATGTCTCAAACGGCGGGATTAGTTCCGACAGATTTGGGTAGTTCGATTTTTGATTATGCTATCTTTGATGGTCATAAAACTCTTTATGCTCCTTTTGGCATTGCCGGAATTATCGGAAGTTCTTTCAAAAATATAAACCCTCTAATAATTGGAGGTACTGGAATTGAGTCTGCGAATCAAGATATGCCTGAAGTATTCCCGGAAAAATTCGAAGCAGGAACGCACAACTCACTTGCTATTGCAGGGCTTAATGCATCACTCAAGTGGATAAAAAAAATAGGGATAGATACTCTTTTCTCTGAAGAACTGAGTAAAAGAGTAGTGCTAATTGAGATGCTTGAAAAACACTCAAACATTTCCCTTTATGCGCCTCCAAAAGATATGCAAGCAATCGGAGTGGTGTCGTGCACATTTGATAATTACAGCAGTGACAGTATTGGACAAGTGCTAAGTGACTTAGGAATAGCAGTAAGAACGGGTCTTCATTGTGCTCCGTTTTCGCATCAATTACTCGGCACTTTTCCCGCTGGTACTGTTAGATTTAGCTTGAGCTACTTTACATCTGATGGGGATTTTACAAATTTGGATAAGGCGTTAACCTACATTGAAAAAAATAGTTAAGGTGGTGATTAAGTGGGATTTCAGGAATTGACAATAAAAAAGGAATATAGGTCTTTGTTAGACAATATAGTTAAGGATTTCTATATTCCTTTGTTAAGTCAAGCTGTCGAATACAAAAGAGCTGTTGGCTTCTTTTCTTCCTCGGTTCTTGCCGAAATATCAAAAGGTATTTCAGGATTAGTGAAAAATGGAGGTAAGATAAAACTTGTTGCATCTCCTTTCTTATCGGAAGATGACATCAAGGCCATAAGAGCTGGATATACAAAACGCAATGAGATAATCAAAAATGCTGTCATCAGAGAATTGCGGGAACCACAAGACGAGTTCGAATCTGCCCGCTTGAATCTGCTTGCAAATCTAATTGCGGATGACATTCTTGACATCAAAATTGCATTCACGGAGAGTAATTCGGAGTTTGGTATGTACCACGAAAAAATGGGAATTATTGAAGACCCAGAAGGTAACGAAGTCGTTTTTTCTGGTTCGATGAATGAGTCTGCTACAGCACTCAAACTAAATTATGAAACGATTGATGTGTTTTGTTCTTGGATAGATGATCCGGATAGGATTTCGGTCAAGGAGAATGCGTTTTCTGCTATTTGGAATAACACAGAGCCAAATGTCACAATAATTGATTTTCCTGAGCTTAGTGACGAGATTGTAAGGAAATATAAGCGAAGCAAGCCCAATTTTGATATTGATGAAGAAGATACAGGAACAAATTCTATGCCGCTAAAACAAAATGCCTCTATAAATGGTACTCATTTACCTGCCTTCCCAAACGGTTTTTCATTGCATCAATATCAAAAAGAAGCGATAGACAATTGGGAGGCAAATGGATACCGTGGAATTTTTGATATGGCAACTGGAACGGGTAAAACCTACACTGGATTAGGAGCGATAGTACGCATAGCATCCTTTCTGAACAACAGATTTGCGACAATTATTGTGTGCCCGTATCAACATCTCGTAGAACAATGGGTTGAGGACATTGAAAAATTCAATATTTGCCCAATCATTGGCTATAGCGCTTCTTCGCAGAAAGATTGGAAGAAACGACTTGAAACTGCAGTTCGAGATCAGAAACTAAGTGTAAGAGGGAAAGAATTTTTCTGCTTTATTTGCACCAATGCAACTTTCGGTTCAGCTTTTGTGCAGGAACAAATAGCAAAAATCAGAGGAAACAAAGTTCTTGTGGTAGATGAGGCACATAATTTTGGTGCACCATATTTAAGCAAATTATTGTATGACTTTTACGATTATAGACTTGCACTTTCTGCAACATTGGATCGACATAATGACGAGGAAGGCACAGAAGTTTTATATAGATTTTTTGGCGAAAAGTGTATAGAGTATTCACTTGAAAGAGCTATCAAAGAGAAAAAGCTCACCCCATACAAATACTATCCAATAGTCATTACACTAAGCGAAGAAGAACTTGCTGCATATGACCAGTTAAGCTATGAAATTGGGAAATGTGTTATAAAAGGGAAAAATGGCAGAATTAAACTTTCGGAAAAAGGGAAAAAGCTTGCACTCAAACGAGCCAGAATTGTAGCGGGAGCACGAGCAAAACTTGACGCCTTGAAAGAACAGATATATCCCTATGTAGACCAAAAGCATATCTTGGTTTATTGCGGTGCTACAAAAGGGCTGGAGGAGAACCAAGATTACACAACAACGGATGAGGTTGACTTAAGGCAAATCGATGAGGTTACATCATTACTGGGAAACGAGCTAAATATGCAAGTATCTCAGTTTACTTCCAAAGAGGATATTGAAGAAAGAGCAACGCTCAAGGCGGAGTTTGCAAAGGGTGAAACACTTCAAGCGCTGATTGCAATAAAATGCTTGGACGAGGGCGTGAATATTCCACAAATCAAAACTGCATTTATTTTGGCAAGCACAACAAACCCAAAGGAGTATATTCAACGAAGAGGTAGAGTGTTGAGATTGGCTGAGGGAAAAGAGTATGCGGAGATTTTTGATTTTATAACTGTACCTTATCCGCTATCGTCTGTTAGTGCCTTGACTGAGCAGCAGTTAAAGAGAAATATAGGCTTGGTCAGAAATGAATTATCAAGAGCAGAGGAATTTGCCAGGATTGCCTTGAATATGGCAGAATCAGAACAAACTTTGGATGAGCTGCGAGAGGCTTACAACATAAATGATACATTAATTTCTTTTGAGGAGGATATTCCAAATGAGTGATAAGGTTTCTGGAGGAGAAGCTATTCAGATCGATGAAAAAAAGGCTCAACTGATGCTTCAAAAAATCATTATTAAAGAGAAAACGAATTTCAAAACTAAGCAGTTCAATGATGCAGAAATGATTAAGAAGATCAAGAAGATGATTGAGGAGGAAGTAGAATGCTATTAACTTCACTAAAGCTCAAGGATTTCAGACAGTTTAAGGGTGAGCAGACTATTTCTTTCTCCAAAGACCCGGTAAAAAATGTGACGGTTATTATGGGCGAAAACGGTTCGGGAAAAACTACATTATCTCAAGCCTTTACTTGGTGTCTATACGGGGATACTGACTTTGATGACCCGATTATGCTGTGCAAAGCAACATCCCAAGAGATGCTTCCAAACAGTGAGCAAAGCGTAAGGGTTGAGCTTGCTTTAACTCATAATGGAATGGATTATTTATGTATAAGAGAACAGCGCTATTCAAAAGATTCATCTGGTAATTTGCGGCGTCCTAATCAGACTGTTTTTAAGATTGCATACAAAAACTCTGATGGGCAGAGGGAATATGTAAAAGATCTTGAGACGGAATTAAGGATGAAAGAAATTCTCCCCAAAGAACTTTCTAAATATTTCTTCTTTGATGGCGAACGAATTGGGAATATGAGCAAAGAAATAAAAAAAGGAAAGAGCCAAGAGTTTGCGCAAGCGGTGCGAGGTCTTCTTGGATTGAGCGCATTTCAAGCTGCGCTTAATCACTTAAACGGAAGATACCCTAAATTGTCTGTGGTTCGTTCTTATAATGAGAGCTATGATTCTCGTAGCGATAGTAAGATTGCTCAATATACAAGGGAAATCGATGAATACGATGAGAAAATAGAAAAAGCAGAGAACAGACTTGCTGCTATCGAAAATGAAAAGTCTATTTCTGATGAGAAGAAAACAACGCTGGAAGAGAGAATAAGACAAAACGAAGCAAGTGAATTGCTTGCGAAGCAAAGAGATGAATTGAAGACGAAAATTGAAAGCTTGAAAAAGAATAAAGCGTCAAGCGAAGATTCCTTATTAAGACTATTTTCGACCGGTGTACATTCATACTTTGCAAAGAAGTTGATGAAGGATACTTTACAAGAGTTGGCAAATTCAGATAAACTCGACAAAGGTATACCTGATATACACGCAAGGACAATTGAATTCTTAATACAAAGGAAAAAGTGCATCTGCGGCGCAGATATTTCTATAGGAAACGATGCATATAAGCATCTGAACGACCTGTTAGAGTTTATTCCGCCACAATCAATAGGCACAATAATAGGTCAATTCGTCAAGGAGTGTGAATTACGAACAAGAGGAACAGACACAATATTTGATGAGCTTTCAACTAAATATGGTTTTATCAGAGAATTTGAAGATAATAAGAATGATATGCTAACTCAAATAAACACAATCAGCTCAAAGCTTGAAGGTATGGAAAGTGTTGGAGAGCTTCAAGTAGAATTAAACAAGTATGTGCGTGCTTTAAGAGAATTGGCTTCAGAGGAAAATCAACTATCAAGACAATTGGGCTCGTGGGAAACCGAGAAAAATCGTCGTATAACTGAAAGAAACGAGTTAACCCTCAAAGATGAAAGCAACCGGAAGATAGAAATATACAAAGCGTATGCGCAGTATATGTATGACACTCTTTCTTCTTTGTATTCGCAAAAAGAAATGGAAACTCGTGAAGAGCTTGAATCAGTTGTAAATGAGATCTTTAAGAGTATATACAATGGCGGATTTTCGCTCAAAATTGATGAAAAGTACAATATTCAGATTGTTGTTAATGACTATGCGGGTTTCAACGAAGACATTGAAACTTCTACCGCACAAAGCATTTCGGTTATATTTGCGTTTATCGCAGGCGTAATAAAGATGGCTCGAAAGAGTGGCAATTCAGAAAACGGGATGCTTGTTTCAGAACCGTACCCTCTGGTGATGGATGCTCCTTTGTCAGCTTTTGATAAAGCTCGAATCAAAACCGTTTGTGATGCTTTACCAGAAGTCGCCGAACAGGTCATCATTTTCATCAAGGATACCGATGGTGAAATTGCCGAAAATTATATGGGCGAAAAGGTTGGACAAAGATATAGATTTGAGAAGAAAAATGAATTTGAAACTTATTTGTCGGAGAGGTGAAGAAAATGTTTGATAAGGAATACTCGTTTAGAGGAAAGCATTGTGAATATGTGATTAAGCTAACCGCTGAATTTGATACACAAAAACATAAGTTGTTTCCAACAAATTATGATGTGTATGCTGTGGCTCCGATCATTGGATTTCTGTATGGAAGAAAAGCAGAACTGGATAAAACCGGTGACAGCACTAAAATATTTCCAGACAAGCTAATGAAAGAAAATACAAATCTTTTGTTTAACTATCGCCTCATCCTTTTGTTAGACAAGGCAAATGAATCTGACTTTGAAAAGCGGATCGACAAAGCTTTTCGGCAGTATGGAAGTGATAAAGCTGCAAATGACGAGGCGTTGTATGAAGAGTATGTTCGTGGTGGAGTAGAGGTACTTTATGAAAAGCTAATTGTTTCTGCCAATTCGCCAGAAGACTATTTCGCAAATCTGTATGACTTTATGGATGAATTCGATGAAAGATACAATAAGGCGGTTTCTTCTGAAAGTATCATCGATCTTTGCCAATTAGCAAGAAGTTAAGGAGATAATAACCCGTGTTTGAAAAGTTAATAGAATCAATCTTTGACAAATATCAAAAACACGGTTTCGTTACTGAAGATAGCATTTTACAGGAAATGCAAGAAAACAACATTTCTCTTTTCGATATTGATAGAATATTAGATTTACTATTGGCGAAAGGAGTGATAGTTCGGGATGCCTTTGGTTCTGAAACCACAAATAGCGAAAACGCTGATGATGACTATGACAGAAGTCAAACTGACTATGAAAATGTGTTTCAAGACATTCTCAATCTCGATGGCGAACTTGAGACCTTGATTAACAGTGTCCGCAATATCCAACCACCACAGCATAGAGAATGGGTGACTTTGTTGCCACAAGCTCAAGCCGGTAATACTTTTGCAAGAAATCGAATTTTCGAAATGTATATGAGAAGTGTACTCCGATTGGCTCTTCAATTTTCAAATAGATATGATCAACCTATTGCAGATACTATCCAAAATGGATTTATCGGTCTTTATGTTGCCATTGATAAGTTTGAGTATGGAAAGCAAGATAATTTCCCCCAATACTATCCTTTGTGGGTGATACAACATATTCGTCGTGAAGCAGAGGTGGTAAATCCTACCGTATACTATCCGGTACATATGAAAGATAAACTGTTTTCTTGTTGGGATGCTGTTAATACTCACCAATGTGAAATGTGTGGGACGAAAAACATATGCCCTAATTTATTATGCAAGATTGAGGAAATTGTTTCTTGTACTGAGGACGAAGCTATTGCAATTCGATCCTCTTTGGAACCTTATGATAGCCTTAACGACTTGATCGAGCAAGATAAACTTGAACGAAAGTACGAAATAATAAGCGAAGAAGAAGTTTACGATGTGGTTGTTATAAATGAAATGGCAAAACAAATTAGAAACTGTCTCAAAACATTGACATCACGAGAAGAAGAAATACTGATGTTGCGTTATGGCTTTAATGATGGAATTGAGCACACACTTGAAGATGTCGGGCAAAAGTATAATGTTACTCGTGAAAGGATTCGTCAGATTGAAGCAAAAGCAATACGCAAATTGCGTCATTCAAAACGCAGAGAATTATTGAAGGACTATCTGTAAAAAATGGTTCAATCATTTGAAATAATGAGTTGAATCAAATAGGAGCGGAGGTACATATGAAGAAACTAATTATTGTATGCGAGGAAAAGTGTCGTGTTTTCGGCGATTACCTTTCTCAACTTATAAGTCTTGAAGATGATACCGAGGGAAGCACTGTTGGTACAAAGGACGGTGAAGTGGCTGCACAAGTGTGGCTTGAAAAGGATTACCTTGCTAATGCTGCCCACATATCCTCTGACCAATATATCTTGTTTATTGGTCACGACAAGCTAATCAAGGAGAAAAGCACTCATATGAAGGTGATGTTTTCTCAATTTGGAATGAAGTATGGATGGCTCGGTAAGCAAGCCGTATTGTGTGTTGAAAAGGTAGTATCAGCTGATGCATACAGCGACTTCATTTCTCTTGCAAAAAGCTATCAATCCGACATCGATACGCTAATTGAAAAGAAATCCATCGCAAAAGCGCTTCCTGAGAAAGCTCTGATCCCGGCAATGGCGGCGATGGCAGTAATGGTTCCGGTTGCTGAAGCTACTCTTGCAGTAAAGCAACTGACTTTGAACAGCAAGATTAGAGAACAACAGTATAGTTGCGAAGTGACAAGGTTCTACCTCGACTCACTCAGCACTTTTTTGGGTATATAACCTATATTGGAGCAAATAGATGAGTATGAATGATTTCCAAGAAGGATATGAATTCTTTCAAAAGACTGCAACTGCATTTGCCGGAGCCAGTGCCGGCGGGACTTATGTTGCTTCTATAAACGACGAAATAGATAAAATGATGAAAGACTTCCAATCTCTGGAGGGATTTCACACTCCGTCAAAAATGCTGAAAGGCGATGTTGCGGAGTTTTGGCATTCAGGCACTTTTAATATTGATGCAGCGCTTAAAGACTCCGCAAGCCGAGCAGCAGTTGACCGTAGTCACGACTTCGCTTCGACAGATATTTCGTCCAATTTTGGTGATAGATATGGCTTGAAATTTTACAGTGATGCTCAGTCAAGTGCAAAGGCACAGGCAACAAGTATATTTCAGCGTTTTAAGGACTATCAATCAAAGGGCGGCTCAGATAGTCTTGAAGTGTTTCTCAAAAATCGTGGTTTCACAAACACGGATACGATTTTAAACGATCCGATATATTCTGGTCAGATTAGGGTTATTCCTCGTGACCAACTCGAAGATGCAACAAAATGGCTTGAACGAATGATAAAAACAGAGGGCAACAGGCGACCAGAACAGGTATATCGTTATCAGGAAACTCTCGATTTTCTTTCTGACCGTCTTAAAGACAGTAAAGGTGCGGAATCAATTCCTCTATCAAAAGACGAAGCTGAAAAGCTGGCTGTCCTTGCTAAAGAAGGAAAGATTGATGCAAACGAACTCGGTCTTACCCCTGAGCAGTTGATGAAATTCGAATATGTAATGCAGCAAGCATTCAAAGCAGGACTTACAGCTGCCACTATCTCTTTGATGCTAAAAGTAGCTCCGGAAGTATATAAAGCCGTTGAAATTCTTATAAGAGATGGACGAATAGATGGCGCACAATTCAAAAAGATTGGATTTGCAGCCGTGTCTGGTGGTGCTGAAGGATTTATTAGGGGAAGTATATCCGCAGCCATTACTGTTTGTTGTAAAACTGGTCTGTTGGGAGAGGCTTTGAAATCCGTTGATCCAACGATTGTAGGTACCGTAACAGTCCTCACAATGAATGTGCTAAAGAATGCATTTGCTGTCGCAACCGGGAATAAACAAAAGAATCAGCTTGCAGGAGAATTAGTTCGTGATATGTATATTTCTGCTTGCTCTCTTGTAGGCGGCGGAGTTGGTCAAGCACTTGTTGAAGTACCTGTTCTTGGCTATATGCTGGGCAGCTTTGTAGGTTCAGTAATTGGTTCCTTCACTTATAACATTGGTTATAAGACTGCCATTTCATTCTGCATTGATTCAGGATTTACTATGTTCGGTCTTGTACAGCAAGATTATGTGCTGCCCGATGAAATTATTAAAGAAATTGGCATTTCAACATTCGACTATGATACATTTGATGTTGCTGGTTTTGAACCGGATACATTTGAATTTGACACCTTTGCCATTGATTCCTTTGAGCCTGAGTCGATAGGTGTATCTTTCCTTCGTAGAGGTGTTATCGGAATCAACCGCATTGGCTATGAGCAAGGATAAAACAAGTATTTATAACAAAAGAACCGCCATTCAAACGAATGACGGTTCTTTCCTTATATTGCGAGAGCCGCTTTGCGCTCCTTTTGTCTTGCTCTATATCGCCGGCTGCGGATACGAGATTGTTCCCGTGTAACTTCAAGTCGAAGTTGTTCCAGCTCCATTGCAGAGCGTTTTCTATCTTCTTCCCAAAACGATGCGATATGGTGATTGCAAGCCGTTAATTCAAAACGGAGGTACAACTGATGCTCAATGAAATAAAGCGAAACGACTTGTTTTATGAATATTATGCACGATGGATTACCGTGTATAAGAAAGGGGCAATAAGGAAAGTCACTATGGACAAGTATCTTATGACCCAACAATGGGTACAAAAGCTATTACCCGAACTCAAAGTGTGCGAGTTGACACGCATAGTCTATCAACAGCTTTTGAATGACTACGCCGAGTTCCACGAAAGACAGACAACGATGGATTTCCACCATCAACTGAAAGGGGCAATCCTTGATGCAGTGGATGAAGGACTGATTTCACGAGATCCCACAAGAAAAGCCATCATCAAAGGAAAGACGCCGAATCAGAAGAAGATGAAGTATCTGAACCAGTTTGAGTTACATACACTGCTGACGTCCCTTGACCTCAAGGGAGAAGTCAACTGGGATTGGTTCATTTTACTGGTTGCGAAAACAGGAATGAGATTCTCCGAAGCAGTAGCCCTCACACCCAAGGATTTTGATTTCTCACATCAGACTCTTTCCATCAGCAAAACTTGGGATTATAAAGGGCAAAGCGGATTTCAGCCAACAAAGAACAAATCATCTGTACGAAAGATACAGATTGATTGGCAGACGGTTATCCAGTTTTCCGAGCTTGTTAAGGGACTGCCCGATAATCAGCCTATTTTTGTGAGTGGCAATGTTTACAACTCGACAGTGAACGACATATTGGCTCGGCATTGCAATAGGCTCAATATTCCCGTTATTTCCATCCACGGACTTCGACACCCTTATGTCAAGCTAAAACTAAAAAATAATTCTAATTTTTTTAAGCCAAGTGCCTTAATACATTAAAAAACCCACGAACTATTGAATCCGTAGGCTTTTTAATATATTAAGATTTAATTGAAATTACAAACTGCAAACCCCGAGTAATCGGGATGGAATATCACTACTTAGGAACTTCTCAAACAGAAAACCACAAAATGCAATTATCGTAAGTCCGTTATTTATCATAGGCATCCCTCTTAATTTGCTGTTGTTTAGTATTAACTCGTCAATTTCCATAGGATTCTTACTTTTCGATAGATTAATTATTAACTGTTCAATTTCTGGATCAATAATATCTATAAAACCATAGTCACAACATTCATCTATACTGTAAGAGACCTTGTTAATGAAAGATCTAATCATAGGATAATAATTTTTAGTGAATATTTGATTTGTAATATTTTGAACATTTGCTACATCTAAATATAATCTTATTTTAAGTTTTGCGGTTCTATTAGCAGAAGATTCTTTTTTCGTTCAGATAATTTTTTGAGCAATATAATTTCGCCAGATATTACTTTTATACTTTTATCATCCATACATTTAGATAAAATACTGTCATATCCTACAAATCCTATTGGATGATTGTTATTGGCAATAACATGTATAGCATTACTGTTATGTTCATTATCTAAAACTCTTTTTATTGAAACTTTATCAGTTACTTTCATAGTTTCTAAATAATCAAGTGCACCAGGAATATATTGAATTCCCTCAACATTAGATTCGAAAATCACCAAATTTTTATTTGTAACACTTTTAGAAATTGTAGATTGCATATTATCACTCCTACTATTTTTAATACAAATGATTAATACCACTATTGTAATAGAAAGTTTTACTTAGTCTTTGTAATTAGTAAGAACATCCTGATTAGTAAATTTGCTCGTGCTACTACTAATTCTGTCTGTTTTCCCGTATCTAAATATTCTATCTTTTTGACACCAACAAAATGCAGCCGAAGTATTATTAGACCATTTTGAATCATAAAAAGAAAACAAAGCATCAAACGGATGGTCAGCAAAAATTGCTAAATAATGTAGTATCATAATAATAGTGCTAACTTGATCTCTTTTAAAAACATAAGATTCAAAATATCCCTGATATTGATTGCCACGTATGTGTTCTTTTAAAGCAGAATTAATAATATTGAAAATTTCTAAATCACGTTTATTTCTAAGTAATAAATTTATGTTTTTGTTCAAGAAATCCCAATCGTCAACATTTACATATACACTTGACATTGCCGATGTTATATAATTGCTACAATATTCTAATTTGTTATTTGAATAAGGTGCATTTGCCTTATGTGCAATTTTTAAAAATTGATCTGCATTCATATTTCTGCCAACTTGAATTTCTTCAAAATTGATGTTTTTATCTTTGTCTTTAAACTCATTGGACTTTAATTCTATTAAAATATTTTTAGGAAGATTGATTTTTGGCGTATCAGATTTATCACAGAAAATAATGGCTTTTTTAAGTTTTTTACATCCTTTAAAAGCACCTGTTTTTATTTTCACATCCGGATTAAAAATAACAATGCTTTCTAAATTGCTACAGCCATTAAAGGCCTTGGAGCCAATTTCTATTACGCTCTCTGGCATTGAAACGATTGATAGTCCTGTACAGTTTTGAAAAGCAGAATCATCAATTTCTTTAACGCTATCCGGTATTGAAATACCTGTTAATCCTATACAATTCTCAAAAGCAAATGCACCAATTTTCTGTACACTATCTGGCATCGTAATGCTTGCTAGCCCTGTACAGTTTTTAAAAGCAAATGCACCAATTTTCTGTACACTATCTGGCATCGTAATGCTTGCTAGCCCTGTACAGCCCAAAAAAGAACTTTCACCAATTTTCTGTACACTATCTGGCATCGTAATGCTTGCTAGCCCTGTACAGTTTTTAAAAGCAGAGCCACCGATTTCTATTACGCTCTCTGGTATTTCAATGCTTGTAAGTCCTATACAGCCCAAAAAAGAACTTTCACCAATTGCTATTACGCCATCAGGTATAACAAAGGAACTTTTAACGCCCATATACTCTGTAAAGATATTATTTTCTATCTTAAATTCGCCATCAGGTCTAGAAACTTCTACAAGATTATTACAACCCCTAATAATAAAACTTCCTATTTCTTTAACGCTATCTGGTATTGTAATGCTTGTTAGCCCTGTACAGCCCAAAAAAGCATAGGAGTCAATTGTTGTTACGCTATTGGGTATAGTTATATTCGTTAATCCTTTACAGCCCCTGAACGCAAAACGACCAATTTTTGTTACGCTATCCGGTATTGTAATACTTGTTAGTCCTGTACAGTTATAAAAAGCAAAGGGCCCAATTTCTGTTACGCTGTCTGGTATTGTAATACTTTCTAAATTGCTACAGTAATCAAAAGTATGGGATCCAATTTCTATTATGCTATCTAATTTTATAAGGCATGTTTGTCCTGAGCAGTCGCTGAATGCATATTCACCAATTCCTGTTACGCCGTTTGGAATAACAAAAGAAGCTTTATCACCTAAATACTCTTTAAACACACTGTTTTCTATCTTGAAATCACCATCAGGTCGAGAAACATCTACAAGATTGTCACAACCTCTCAAAATAAAACATCCTATTTCTTTAACACTGTCTGGTATTGTAATACTTGTTAGTCCTGTACAGTCAGAAAAAGCACATGAACCAATTTTTATTATACTCTTTGGTATTATTATACTTGTTAGTCCTGTACAGCCACTAAAAGCCGAACTACCAATTTCTGTTACACTATCGGGTATCGTAATGTTTGTTAGTCCTGTGCAGCCTCTAAAAGCAGATTCACCAATTTCTGTTACACTATCCGGTATCGTAATGTTTGTTAGTCCTGTACAGCCACTAAAAGCACAACTACCAATTTCTGTTACACTATCGGGTATCGTAATGTTTGTTAGTCCTGTACAGCCACTAAAAGCACAACTACCAATTTCTGTTACACTATCCGGTATTGTAATGCTTTTTAATCGCCAACAGTACCTAAAAGCAGAACTTCCAATTCGTGTTACACTTTGTGGTATTGTAATGCTGGTTAATCCTGTATAGTAATAAAAAGCATCTCTACCTATTTCTGTTACATTATCTGGTATTATTA
>RZYX01000130.1 GCA_009930155.1 Clostridia bacterium
TTACAACATCACATGCAGATAAGGAACCACCTGGGTGTCCAGACTTTGCCGCATGTACCATTTTTAAGATGTTTCTTCTAACATTGTTCGCATGTTTTTTTAATTCATTACAATTCATATTTCTCCCCCTTCTATCCTTTTTTTACAACACTATAGTTAACATGATGTTCTTGTAAGCATTGTATCGTTTTCTGTTCAACTTCCGCTAATAAATTTCTTTGGAAGAAATACACAGCACCTGCATAATTCCACCCTGATGGGTGCTTTACTTGATCTCCTGCAAAGAATAGCTTCACAGATTTTTTATCTCTTAGTATTTTAACCTCTTTAATGTCTTTATATTTCATTGTATTACTATCCTCAGGCAAAGAATGAATGATGACTTCCTCTGTTTTAAATTCACAAACGGGTGTTTTCTTAAAAAAACGAATCCCATATTTGTACATTGCTTTAACCGAAAACCAAATTCCTGTGATTGCAAAGAACGCAACAATAAAAATACCTTTTGCATAAAAAATCGCCGTTATAAGCATCAATGCTATTGTAATCATTAGATTTAACAAGGTATAACACAATAGTTTTATTTGATCATCTTTTATCATAAATTCATTCATAATATCACCTTCATTTTCTCCATTAAAGATTATAATACGCTAACATCTCTTTAATTTTTTTATCATCTTCTTCACTTAATTCCTGTACTGGTTTTCTTGCTGGTCCAATTTCTGCAATACCAGCTAATTCTGTCGCTCTTTTCATGACTGATGGTACCGTTCCAAGTTTCAACACTCCACGCAACACATCTATATCCTTTTGTAATTTTTCTGCGGTTGCATGATCATTTTCTCGCAATGCTTTATCTAAACCTACTAATGTATCGACAATCACATTACTTGTTCCTGCAACAGCTCCTGTTGCGCCTAAGCCATAAGCATAGCTAATCTTAGAATCTGATCCAACTAACAAATTAATATCTTTCTTAGCTGCGATCTTAGCATACGCTTGTAATGTTTCTACATCTCCACTACTATCCTTAATCCCTTTGATATTTTCAATATCGGCTAAGCGATCGACTAGTTCAGGTGATAAAGGACACCCCGTAGCTTTTGGTATGTTATATAGCATAATAGGGATATTTACACTTTCTGCTACTTCTTTATAATGGGCATATAAATTATCATCTGTTGGTTTTAAAAAGTAAGGTGTAATAAGCGATAATGCGTCAGCCCCCACTTCTTGTGCTGCTTTTGATAAACGTAGTGTTTCTCTAGTAGAACAAGCCCCTGTTCCTACAAACACAGGCACACGATGATTGACAATTTCCACTACTTTCTTTGTAAAGGCAATCTTTTCCTCTTCATCAATCACATGAAATTCTCCATTACTTCCTAGGATAAAAATCCCTTTTACCCCATGTGCAATTAAATGATCAATCAACTTCTTTGTTGCTTCATAATTAATACTTTGCATTTCATCACGATGAAATGGTGTAACAATCGGTGTAATAATTCCTTCCATTTTCATATTATTGACCCTCTTTTCCTTTAATACTTGCCCCCAAAGCTCCTCCTGGGTGCCATTTTACATATTGTTGTGGAGTTAATCCTTTACTATTCTGTAATAAGATACTTAAACTTTGTAACATAATAATCTCTGCCAAAATACTTGCTCTAGGAGGTTTATTCATACGATCCCCTTCTTGTTCAACACCTGCAATTAATGCCACATCACCTTGATTAGCCAACCAAGAATTTGCTTTTCCTGTTAATGCAATAATCTTTGCACCATTGTTCTTTAATGTTTCTACGGTAGCTTTTAATTCACTCGTTTCTCCACTATTAGAAATAGCAATGACAACATCACCAGCTAACACCTGTCCTGCACTACCATGTACTGCTTCTGTTCCATGAAGTTCATAAGTAGGTGTTCCTGTTGATGATAACAACGACGCTGCATAACCAGCTACATGCCCAGGTTTACCAATTCCTGTTACATGGATACGATTCTTACATGCTTCTGCATCTAAAATTAAATCTTTTGCAGCTGCTAATGCTTGTACATCTATTTTATCTGTAAATTTTTTTAATTCACTTGCTTCAATATCAATAAATTCTTTTACTTGTTCCTTTGCTGTATTCATCATTTTCCTCTCAATCTTCAATTTGTTCATATTGTTTATTTGCTAATTTGATACCCTCTCGAATGATATTTGTATCAATCGCTGATACAAGAATATCTATATCTTCTTTAAAGTATTTTAATAAACGCATATTGCCAATCATACCAAATGCTTTCTCATGTTCTTTACATGCTTTTGCAACTTTCTTAATCATTGCTAGTTCTTGTTCAGCCATTACATGATCTGGATTATCCATTGAAATTGCTAAATCACAAGGACCTACAATCGCCGCATCAATGCCATCTACACTTAGTATCTCATCAATATTAACAACACCTTTCAGTGTTTCGATTTGTACAATGCTTAATGTACGTTCATTTTGCTTTCGCATATTCAGTGCGTGATTACCACTTTCTCCATAATGCGTATTTGCTCCCCCTGAATAACTGCGTTTTCCTATCGGTGAATATTTACTCCACATGACTAATTGCTGTGCTTGCTCTTTGCTTTCTACCATAGGCACCATAATACCTGTTGCCCCATAATCAAGCATCTTTGAAACATCTGCTCTAGCAAGTTGAGGAACACGCACGATACTTGCATAATTTATCGCATTGGCAAATACCATTAAATCATGTAGTTTTTCATTTGCTAAAACACCATGTTCACAATCATAAAAGATAAAGTCCATGCCATTATTTTGTGCCATAATAACAATTGCTGGATTATCGACAATTTTTACTAGTAACCCTTTAATTTTGCGTTTCTTTACTAATGCCTTTAAATCCATTTCATTTCACCACTTTCTTCTTTTTAATTGTTTCCTATTTTCTAAAAAGAACAAGGAAGATAGCTCCCTTGTTCTTAATTGCTAAATTATCCGAAGAATCCTAGAACCCAGTTCAAGAATGCTCCAATAATGTTATAGTCGACATTAGGGAATGATGCTCCTGTAATATCAAGACCAGAGAATGCTGGATATAGAATTAATGGTAATCCTGTTAATGCAAGACCAACCACAAACGATCCTACAAGCGCTCCTTTCCATCCTCCATATGCGTTACCAAAGATACCTGCTGTACCACCTGAGAAGAAACAGATACCTGCAGCTGGAATCATAATCACACTACTATTAAATGCTACCATCATTGCCATCGCTGCTAAACCACCAACGAATGAACCAAAAAATCCAATTAACACTGCTGTTGGAGCAAATGGGAAGATTGCTGGACAGTCAACAGCTGGTTTAGAGTTAGGAATGTATTTTTCAGAAATAGCAACGAATGCAGCTGTAATTTCTGCGATAAATTGACGAACTCCATAAATCAATACACTCATACCAGCAGCAAATTGTAACCCTTGTAAGAATGGCTAGATAAACCAAATATCATTACCTGCTTTTTCTAACACATAATCCATATGTCCGTTTGCTACACAAGCAATCACAGCTACATAGAATAAAACAACCATGAATAATGCTACTGAGAAGATGAAATCTCTAAATAATTCAAAGAATTTAGGCATCTGCACATTACTAGCATCTTTCTTTTCTTTATCTCCACCTAATTTTCCAAATAATTTTCCAATATATCCAGAAATAGCGTATCCGATACAGTTAAAATGACCCATTGCCAAATTATCTGCACCTGTGATTTTATTCATGAAAGGCTGACAGAATGATGGTAATGCTGCACCACAGAATCCTAACAAGATACCTCCACCAATCACTGTAACAGGCATTGGTAATCCATTCGCAATAAAGATTAAAGCAAGTACACATGCAAAGTATAAGAAGTGTTGTCCTGTTAAGAAGATTGCTTTAAATCTTGTAAATTTCGCAACAATTAAGTTTACAACAAATCCTAGTAACATAACCATGGCGACCTCGGTACCATAGGTATTCAAGGCAAGTCCTGTTGCTACTTCAACCTGTGTTGTAACTCCTTCAATTCAAAATGCTGTATTAAATAATTCTGTAAATGTTGTTACAACGCCTGACATTGCACTAGAACCAATATTGAAAACCATAAATCCAATGACTGTTTTCATTGTTCCACTGATAACATCAGTCGCTGATTTTTTCTGTAATAATAAACCAATTAATGCAATTAACCCCATAATTAATGCGGTATTTCTGGATTGCGCTAAAATCGCATCTAACATATTAATTTTCTCCTCCTATTTTAAAAATATTACTCTTTTTATTCTTTTGTTTTTAAGAATGCTTCAATTTTTTCTTTCATTTCAGCCTTATCAACAATATTGCGAATACCTAAGGCATAAGGTACTTGCCCTTGTAATTCATCTGATAAATCTTCCATAGTAATGACTAAATCTCCAGTAAAGCCATTTAATGAATCAAGATTTCCATGCTCTGTTTGAATTGGAAAGTTATTTTCGCTAATTACTTGATCGGCTTTAATCTTTAATAGCATACTAGAACCCATTCCAGCTCGACAACATACTAATGCTTTGTACATAAATTTTCCTCCTTCTAT
>RZYX01000131.1 GCA_009930155.1 Clostridia bacterium
CCTAAGTACTTACCAATATATCCTTGCTCTCTCATGTCGTTCTTATCTGCATCGCTAACAAAAGCTGCATCTAAAGTTAAAGTAGCTGCAAATTCTTGAGTACAGAAAATATTTGGAGTCCCATAAGCTCTTACTGTAGCTAATACATTTCTGAATTTAGTTGAATCAAATCCATTGTGAGTAGCTTGGTTAGCTGCAGGCATAGTAGCTGTAGCACCTTGTAAAGCTGTTGTTACGTCAACATAGATACTTTCTTCTAATTCATCAAGCATGATATCTAGAACTTCATTAATGTCGCCATCTCCAGCTAAGAATGATTCTAAAGTCTGGTAAACAGCTCCACCATGTACGTACACGTCTACATCAAAGTATGCTTTGTCTAATCTTACTCTGTCGTATACGCCAGCTGCGGATACTTTAGTGATAAATCTTTTTACATTTTTCTTACCAGTTTTTACTGTGAATCTTGGCTTGTCCCCATGTCCGAAGTTTTTAACTTCGATGAATTTACCAATTCCAGCTTGTTCGATTTTTTGTGGTAAAACTGCATCTACCATTTCTGCAATTAATGCGAAAATAGCAAGTTTATTTTGGTGCCATTTCGTATAGCTGATTTTTCCTTCATCGGAAATTGCAACTTTCATTGCGTCTCTTAGTGTTTCATGCATATCGCTAAAAGAAAATTCTCCTTGTGGAGTTTTTTTAGCCACTGCAAGAGCTAAGTCTCTAACTGCTTTATCAAATAACATTTATATTTCCTCCTTTATTTTTTAAATGAAATTAGCCTTTTATTACTACAAATTTAATTCCAGGCTCATTGTTTGGTAAAGTTACAAATTCAACAACTTGTAAAGCTACGAGTTCTGTTCCAGCAAGAGTTTTTGATAATTTAACATTACCAGAAGCATCTGCAATACCATAAACTGGATTAGATGCTAAGTAAGTTTTTACATTTGCAACTGTATCAAGATCTGTTCCACCTTGTTCAACTGCGTTTGTTTCAAACTTGTCGCCTTCTTCTAATCTTAAAATTCTTGGCAAATTTGGAGATTTTACGATGAAAGAGTTTCTTCCTTTCCCTTCTTCGTAAATTCTTTCGTCTGATGCGTGTAATCCTACAATAGAAGCTGCATTAGCTGGTAATCCAACTTTTTTGCCAATGTCATCTATTAATAGTAACTGTCCTTGTTGCGCTCCTGCTGTCGCTAGAGCAGTTGTCATTGGGTACTGAGACACCATTCTTCCTGTTCTAACAGCCGCTACATTTGTAGTTTCAACTACAGAGTAGCCTTCATGTGTAAAAAGCTTAGCCATGTGTTTAGTCCTCCTTTAAGAAATTATAAATAAATTTTTATTATCATTATTAAACCTCAACTGTAACCGTAACTGTCCAAGTTATAGTAGTTGTACCATCTTGTGCAGTCAATTCATAATCAACAGGTGAAGTAAAATCATTACTTGTTGTTCCGCTTACTTGTGGAGTAAGCCCTACTACTATTGAATCTACAAAGTCTGAAGTAGTAAATGTAGCAATTAAATCTGTAATGTCAGCGTCGCTAGCAACCTCAATTGCAATAGTGCGATTAACTGCATCAATCACAGCGTCTCCAGTTTGTTCAGCAAAGCTAAAACTTAAAATGTCTGCTTCGTCGCTTGGATCAGCCTCAGTGACAGTTACCACCCAATTCTCGGTTGTAGTCTCATCTTCTGCTGTGATATCATACGTCACAGGTGAAGTGAAATCATTGGAAGTTGTACCACTTACCTGAGGAGTAGCTCCCACTAGAATTGAGTCAACGAAATTTGAAGTTCTAAAAGTAGCAACTAAGTCAGTCACATCTGTATCATAGAGAACCTCAACCGCTACCGTTTTTGCAGTTGCATTAATTGTCGCTGGTTTAGTTTGTTCAGCCATACTAAAAGTAAGGAAGTCAGCCTCTTCGCTTTTTGCTACTGCTAATCCTACAATTCCAGATTGAAGAACCACAAATCTTATTCCAGGTTCGTTGTTTGGTAAAGTAACAAAATCAACTACACCTAAAACTGTTTTATATGTTGCATCACCAGGTAACTGTGGATATAACTCAATATCTCCATTTGTTTTTGGAATACCAAATTTTGCTCCAAACTGAGGATCTTTAGCTTCAGCTACAGAAGTAAAACTTCCTGCATCAACTGCGTTTGTTTCAAACTTGTCTCCTCTTTTTAAAAAGCTTAATCTAGGTAAATTTTTACCAGTTGTTTTAAAAGTGTTTAAACCTTGAGACGATTGATACTGTCTCTCTTCTGACGCTGCTAATACTACGTAGTCTGTTCCAGAGCTTGGGAAAGTGACTTCTTTTGTAGCATGATTAAAAACTAATAATTGGCCATTTTGAACTCCTGTGTTAGCTAAAGCTGCAGCCATTTTATATTGAGAAATCATTTCACCAGCTCTTACTGCTGATAGATTCGTAGTTTCAACAACAGCGCTTCCTTGAAAATTAAATAATCTAGCCATTTAAACCCTCCTCCGCTAGCGTTTTTTTACTAAACTCGCCCATGAAGGTTCGTTTTGAGCGGATGTTTCAGCGCCAATATAGTTATAAACTAATTTTTGCACTGGAGTGATTTGGCTACGTTGACCTTTTAAGGCAAAAAGTTGTAATTTTAATGTGTCATAATCGAATTCTGAGATTTTTTCTTGAATAGCCGCAAAACCTTCTACTTCTTCTAACTCTTTGAATTCTTTTATTAAGTCATTTTTCCTTAATGTTTCATATTCTAAAATTTGAGCTTTTAAGGTAGCGTTTTCAGTTTCAAATTCTGCTATTTGAGCTTTTAAGTCTTCAATTGTCGCTTGGAAATCTTGGGCTTCGGCCTGCTCTGCAGAATTATTTTCTTCGTTAGTTTCACTTGACTCAGTATCTGCTTCAAATTCTTCATTTTCAGTTGGCTCTTCAACTGTAGTTTCAGTTGTAGTTTCAGTCTCAGTTGTAGTTTCAGTTTCAGTTTCAAAAACAGTTTCTTCTACTGGCTCAACTGTAACTTCAGCACCCTCTTCAAACTCTTCATTTGCCTCAGGTTCGACCTCTTCAGTTTCAAACTCTTTGTCCAATTCTTCTTTCAAAGTGAACATTAATTCTGAAAGTGCTTGTTTTGTTTCTGAGAATTCAGCAATTTCTGCTTTTGCCCCAATCATAGCCTCTTGCACATCATCGCCTAAAATAGCAATACCAGTATAAGAGTAATCAGTAATATTGAAAGTTGCGGTTTCAGTTTCATCATAATCATTAACTCTGATTTCCATTGAAACTTTTTTTGCACCATCTTTTTCAATAATATCCAACGCTTCGTTCGCGTAATCACGCCACACATAAGCGTCGACAAAAACAAACATTTTTCCAGTTTCTTCGTCTAATTCAAAACTATAATTATTGCTTTCTGGAACAATCCCAATTGGTCTACCAAGGTAAACATATTTTATTCCATTTTCGCTAATTTTAATTTCAAATTCATGACCTCCGAAGTCTGCTGTTTCTCCGCCATCTTGTTTTTTAACAAAAGCTAATAATGGAATATTAGCGATTGAACTTTGAGCCTTTTCAATAGCCGCGCTATCAAAAGTTGACCCATTTAAGTTTAATCCAGAGTGCATAACTTTCACTCTTAATTTTACAAAACGGTCTGAATCAAAAGCCGCAACGGAGTAAGAAAGAGGAAGATTCAATCTTGTATTTTTCTTCATTTTTCGCCCTCCTTGTGTTTATTTAGAAAAAAAGTTTGTCTGTGAAATAAAATTCTTTTCCCTCAGAAAAATTAGTTGGAACTTTATTCCAGTCAAACTTTTTATACAAAAATATCTTTTCTTCTTGTGCATTAGTAATTATATTAAAAGGTTCTATCCCTTTTTGCTTTAATTCTTTCACCATATTTTGGTCTATTACTGCTACAAACATATCTCATTACCTCCTTATTCACCTAAATCGTTTTTATCCCCTTCGCGGGTAGCCTCTCCCTCGTCTGTTAAAGGATCTTCACTCACTGGGCGTCCGCCTTCATCACTAGCGCCTTCTTCTGTCTTAGCCCCTTGGTTATAAGCGGAAGAAGTTGGAATCATACGATCTTGTAATTTTAATACGTCGTTTTCATAGTTTAATAAAAACTCTGTATCGAATTGGTTAATACCTATTGCCGCCATTGTTAAAAGTTTGGTTGGGAAGCCCAAAGTCGCTCCTTTGGTGTATAATTCCAACATATCTTTTTTGTTATATTGAGATATTGGTGGGAACACCATTGAAAACTTGAATTTTCCCTTTGCGATAGTTTTAAATTTCCCATTATACCAAGATTCAAATTGCGCTAAAAGTGGGAACATTAAAGCTTCGTCAACCTTAACAGAAGTAGCTAGACCTGTGCTAGTTGATCTTGCGCCATCGGAGAATAGTACGGTAGAAGTCCCCGCAGTTGAATAGATAGCATTGGTAGCTTTTTGCACATCATCTCTTGCTTGTGAAGTTCTATCTGTTAGATTTACTTCAGTAAACTCACAAGGAGTAGTGATTACATCAACATTATTATTAGTCACCATTTGTCTTGCAT
>RZYX01000032.1 GCA_009930155.1 Clostridia bacterium
CCCTACGTTATTTCAGATTCCTAACAATTTTAGAAATCAAAAAACTAATTAATCTTCTGTAATCACTAGAATAGATTTATGTTTTTATTTAGCATTAACCAATTTTGTTATACCTAATCTCAGATACAGAGGAAAACAAAAGATAAATAATAATGTATCAATACAAAAAACAATAATTTGCATAAAAACAACTAAATAAACTGTTTTAAAATTTGGCATAACATTATTTAATAAAAGTCCAAAAAGCATACCTAAGAATAAGATAATTGCTACCTGTAGATAAGGTCTTTTATATGCTTTATTCATACATATTCCACAATTTTGGCATCTAACTTTCCTAAATGTAACAGTATCTCTATATGGCAATTCTTTAACACATTTAGTACATTTTATATACATACAACCTCCTTTTCTGATTAACTTAATAAATAGGGATATTGATTTTGAGCTAGTTTACAAGCGTATGGTGCAACTCCCTCGATATTACCAACAACTGCTCCAGCTGGTGAAACACTTTTATAAAATCCAATAATAGCCCCTGTTATTGCAGTAAGTACCAAATCTGTTACACTTCCATCTATAACTAGTTTTTTAATTGTGCTGAACTTGTAAGAATCCACTCGGATCCTGCTCTTGTAAGTGAAAAAGTATTTGTCAATGATCCAATATCTTCAAAATATAAAATTCTAGTTCTTAAATTAGTTGATGGATCAATTAAATAAACCTTGTCATTATCATTCGATTCAAACGTGTAACTTAATGCATTATTTTCATAAACTTCAATTGTATTAATCTTTGAATCTAAATTAGTAGTTACTTTATATTTGTTGCCCTGACTATCTGTAAACTCTTCTACATAATAATTTAATGATTTTTTATTTGCTTTTATAGGTAATCCAGCTAACAATGAGAATGCAATAGCAACACTAACACATATTATCACAATTTTTCATATTTTTTCCCTACCTTAATTATAAAATCAAACCAGTTTAATTTATATATAGAGCATATCATCTTCTTTTTTTTATGTCAAATTTCACTTCAGGAAAAATAATTAATTTGCGAATAGAATATGATAATGTCTCAATGTGTCTAAGTTGAAAACGTCCTGCATGAAGAACATTTAAAAAATATGTTTTATGATGTAACCTCATTTTATTGGGAGATTATGTAATGAAAAAGGTTGACATACAGAGCTCCAGCACAAAACGAAAAAATTAAAGCTATAATGTGGTCGTTTTTAATATCTATGTGAACTATTTTTTGCTAATCATATCTAACCACAATCCATTATTAAACTTCCACTTATAAAGTTAGCTCTACTTTATTCATAAAAGAAAAAAGCCTATCCATTTTCATGAATAGACTCTTATTTGATTAATCAAGTACTGCTTCTTCAACACTTAATTCTTCATTTGCGACAATTTCATCAATAATTTCATCTTCAATTGCCGCATTTGCTTCTTTAGGAACAAACTTCATCATTGGATCACTTTCTTCATCACGATGGTTTGCTGCATCACGTTTTGCACGTAATTCCTCAGCTACCTCATAAATCTGTTTTGTTGATTCACGATTTACATCAAGTCCTGTTCCAGCTGGAATCATCTTACCGATAATTACATTTTCCTTAAGCCCGATCAAGTGATCTTCTTTTCCCTTGATTGCAGCATCTGTTAATACTTTTGTTGTTTCCTGGAATGATGCAGCAGATAAGAATGAATCTGTTTCTACTGATGCTTTTGAAATACCAAGTAATACAGGTGAGAATGTTGCTGGTTTACCACCACTCAACAATGCTGATCTGTTAATCTTCGTAATTTCTGTTAAGGAAATCTGAACACCTGGATTTAATCCTGTATCATTTCCTTCAAGAACAACTACTTTACGCATCATCTGACGTACCATTACCTCGATATGTTTATCGGAAATATCAATACCTTGTGATGCATAAACTTTCTTCACTTCTTTTAAGATATATTTCTGTACTTCTTTTACACCTGCAACTTCTAATAGTTCCTTAGGTGCAACTGTACCTTCTGTAATCTTATCTCCAGCCGTTAATTCACTACCTACCTTCAACCATGTACGGATTGTTTGTGTAGGAGCAATTTTATGTGCGATACTTTCTGTTTCATTAGTAATGATTACTTCTGTACCATTCACACCTTCTAACTGATTAATCTCCGTAATTGTTCCAGTGATTTTTGCTAACGTACTTGCTCCCTTAGGTGTACGAGCTTCAAACAATTCTTCTACACGAGGTAACCCCTGTGTAATATCTCCACCACCTGCAGTGGCAACTCCACCTGTATGGAATGTACGCATTGTAAGCTGAGTACCTGGCTCACCAATCGACTGAGCAGCCATAATACCAACAGACTCTCCTGTTTCTACTTCTTTACCAGTAGCCATGTTACGTCCATAACATTTCTTACATACACCATGAATAGAACGACAAGTAAAGGCACTTCTAATATACATACCTTTCACACCAGCATCAACGATTCTTTGTGCTATTTCTTCGTCCATAAATGTATCTGCATCTACGAGCATTTCATTTGTTGTTGGGTGGTATACAGCATCTTTAGAATAACGACCAACTAAACGATCATATAAACTTTCAACAACTTGATCCTGTTTACGATCACGAATTTCTTCAACCCAGAATCCTTTGTCAGTTCCACAATCATCTTCTCTAACAACAACATCTTGTGCAACATCAACTAAACGACGTGTTAAATATCCAGACTCTGCTGTTTTTAAAGCCGTATCCGTTAACCCTTTACGCACACCATGTGTTGAGATAAAGAACTCAGATACATTTAATCCTTCTCTAAAACATGAATAAATAGGTACTTCGATTACTGATGGTTGATACCCTTTCGCTGATTTTGACTGCGAAGGTTTTGCCATTAATCCACGCATACCTGCTAACTGTGTAAAGTTGGAATCATTACCACGAGCTCCTGAAGTCGCCATCATATTGATTGGGTTCTTACGAGCAATCTCTGCTTTAAATTCTGCTAGAATATCTTTTTTAACATCATCCCAAAGTTTATTTAAATGACGTTCCCATTCTTGCATTGTTAATTTACCTTTATTACGCAAACGCATTAACTCAGCAGCTTTTTCTTTTCCATAATTTACATGTTCTTCTTTATGAGGAGCAACCTCAATATCTGCTAAAGATACCGTAACTCCTGCCACCGTAGAATATTTAAATCCATTATTTTTAATTTCATCAAGGATTTCACTTGTTTGTTCAGTGTTATAACATTTGAACACTTGTCCAATGACTAATCCTAAATCTTTTTTCTTCATTGCCCCAACAATTGGCATTTCTTTAATCGCTGTCTTAATATCACTTCCCATAGGTAAGAAGTAACGTTCAGGTGTAGCATTAAAGTTTTCCTCACTTACCTCATTAATATAAGGGAAGTCGCTTGGGAAAATTTGGTTAAAGATTACCTTACCAACCGTTGTTACTAAATACGATTCATTTTGTTTTGCAGTGAAACCATCTTTGTTTAGGGTTTTTGCTAATAGAGCAATTCTTGTATGAAGGTGTACTTGTTTTGTATCATAAGCCATTAAGACTTCATTGATATTACGATATACATGTCCTTCATTATCTCCATAAGTACGCCATAATTTTGCTTCTTCATGGCAACCTAAACGTTCGTAGTTATCTGCTTCTGCATAGAATTCTTCTTGTGTTTCTTCCATTGTTAAATAGAAGTTTCCCATAACCATATCCTGTCCTGGTGTTACGATTGGTTTCCCATCTTTAGGTCCAAGAATGTTTTTACTACCTAACATTAACACTAAGGCTTCTGCTCTTGCTTCCACACTTAATGGTACATGGACTGCCATCTGGTCCCCATCGAAGTCGGCATTAAACGCTCCACACACTAATGGGTGTAGACGAATCGCACGTCCTTCGACTAATTTTGGTTTAAATGCCTGAATCCCTAAACGGTGAAGTGTAGGGGCACGATTTAACAATACTGGGTGTCCTTCAATAACATCTTCAACAATATCCCAAACACGAGGGTCTAATTTATCAATCAATTTCTCAGCCGTTTTAGGATTGCTGGCAATTTCACGATTGACAATTTCATTAATCACATATGGCTTAAATAACTGAATCGCCATTTCTCTTGGAATTCCACACTGATACATCTTTAAGTCTGGTCCAACAGCAATAACGGAACGCCCTGAGAAGTCAACACGTTTTCCTAATAAGTTTTGACGGAAACGCCCTTGTTTACCTTTTAGGGAGTGAGATAGTGATTTTAATGCACGTCCCCCAGCACCTGTAATTGGTTTACTTCTACGTCCATTATCAATTAAAGCATCGACTGCTTCCTGCAACATACGTTTTTCATTTTGTACGATAATCGCAGGTGTTCCTAGCTCTAACAATTTCTTTAAACGGTTGTTACGAGTAATTACACGACGATATAAATCATTCAAATCACTTGTCGCAAAACGTCCACCATCTAATTGCAACATCGGTCTTAAATCTGGTGGTATTACGGGAAGAACCGTAAGTACCATCCATTCAGGTTTATTATCAGAGTTTCTAAAAGCGTTCACTGTATCTAAACGTTTAATTAATTTCTTACGTTTTTCTCCTTGTGCACTTTCTAAACCACTCTGAATCATCTTGTATTCTTTTTCAAGATCACAGTCCTGAAGCAATTTTAATACTGCTTCTGCCCCTGTCTTTGCTTCAAATGATCCAGGACCATATAAAGCAACATTTTCACGATATTCTTTTTCTGATAAGACACGTTTGTATTCTAAGTTTGTATCTTTAGGATCGGTTACAATCCAAGACACAAAGTATACAACTTCTTCTAACTGTTTTGGTGTTACATCTAATAGTAAACCAATACGAGAAGGGATTCCTCGTAAATACCAAATATGAGCTACTGGTGCAGCTAATTCAATATGTCCCATACGTTCACGACGAACACTTGATTTCGTAATTTCTACACCACAACGATCACATATAACCCCTTTATAACGAACCTTCTTATATTTACCACAGTAACATTCCCAATCCTTGCTTGGCCCGAAAATCTTTTCACAGAATAAACCATCTCTTTCTGGTTTTTGAGAACGATAGTTAATCGTTTCCGGTTTTTTTACTTCACCAAAAGACCAGTCTAATATTCTCTGTGGAGAAGCTAAGTTAATTTGGATTGAGGCAAAATTATTAACACTCATTAAATTTACCTCCTTCTTAATCTAATGCACTAAGTAGTGCATCCATATCATCTAATTCATCCGCTTGTTTTGATGCGTCATCAGCGATTAAAGGTTCATCTTCATCGGCAATCACATCTTTTAATTCTTCTTCTAATTCCTCTACTGCTTGATCATCTAATTTAGGACCTTGTAAACTTGCAGCGTTATCTTCTTCTGTTTTATCTAAGCGTACTTCATTTCCATCTTCATCTAACATTTTCACATCAATTGCAAGTGCTTGTAATTCATGAACAAGTACTCTAAATGATTCAGGAATCCCTGCATCAGGAATATCTTTTCCTTTAATAATCGATTCGTATGTTTTTGTACGTCCTTGAATATCATCAGATTTGATTGTTAAAATTTCCTGTAATGTATGAGCAGCACCATAAGCTTCTAATGCCCAAACTTCCATTTCCCCAAATCTTTGACCACCATTCTGTGCTTTCCCACCTAATGGCTGTTGTGTTACTAATGAGTAAGGACCAGTTGCACGAGCATGAAGTTTATCATCAACCATGTGGGCAAGTTTAATCATATACATAACCCCAACAGAGATACGTTCATCAAATGGTTCCCCTGTTCTTCCATCATAAAGAACGGTTTTACCATCTTCACTCATCTGTGCTTCGTCCATAATATCTCTTAATTCTTCATTGTTGATTCCATCGAATACAGGAGTCGCAAACTTCACACCTAATTTCTTAGCCGCAAATCCTAAATGGATTTCTAATACCTGTCCAATGTTCATACGAGAAGGCACACCGAATGGGTTCAACATAATATCAACAGATGTTCCATCTGGCATATATGGCATATCTTCAACTGGTAAAATCTTAGAGATAACCCCTTTATTACCATGACGTCCTGCCATTTTATCCCCTTCAGAAATTTTACGTTTCTGAACGATGAACACTTTTACTGTTTCATTAACTCCTGGAGGTAAATCATATCCTTCACTACGTTTGAATACACGCACACTGTGAACGATACCAGCACCACCATGAGGTACTTTCAATGAATTATCTCTTACTTCTCTTGATTTTTCACCAAAGATTGCAAGCAATAATTTTTCTTCTGGCGAAATTTCACTTTGTCCTTTTGGTGTTACTTTACCAACAAGAATATCGCCTTCTTTTACTTCTGCACCGACCATAACGATTCCCCTAGAGTCTAAGTTACGGCAAGCCGCTTCACTCGCATTAGGAATATCTCTAGTAATTTCTTCTGGTCCTAACTTTGTATCACGACAGTCAATATCATAATCTTCTATATGCACTGATGTATATACATCATCACGAACTAAACGTTCTGACATAATGATGGCATCTTCATAGTTATAACCATACCATGTCATGTAGGCAATTACTGCATTTTGTCCTAATGCTAATTCTCCATTTTGCATGGAAGGTCCATCAACGATAACATCACCTTTTTCAATTTTTTCACCCTTCGCAACAATTGGCATCTGGTTGATGCTTGTTCCCGCATTCGAGCATTCAAATTTACGAAGTTTATATTCACGTTTTCCTTCTTTTTCAGAAACAACAACTCGTGTTGCATCCACATATTCCACGATTCCATCTGCTTTCGCAACGATACCAGAACCTGAATCTTTCGCAATCACATGTTCAATTCCTGTTCCAACATATGGACTTTGTGGCTTAATTAAAGGTACTGCCTGACGTTGCATGTTCGCACCCATCAAGGCACGAGAAGCATCGTCATTTTCTAAGAATGGAATACAAGCAGTTGCCACAGATACAATCTGTTTTGGACTGACATCGGCAAGTTCTACTTGTTCACGTTTTGCTAAAATAGTTTCTCCATGTTGTCTAGCAACGACTTGTTCATTCACTAATTTACCATCAATAACCTCATTTGCCTGAGCAATAATGTAGTCTGCTTCTTCATCAGCACTTAAGTAAACGGCTTCTTCAAGCACTGTTCCATCAGCTAACACTTTACGATATGGTGTTTGAATAAATCCATATTCGTTAATTTTTCCATAGGAAGTTAAGTTTGAAATCAACCCAATGTTTGGTCCTTCAGGTGTTTCAATTGGACAAATACGCCCATAGTGGCTAGAGTGAACATCACGCACTTCAAATCCAGCACGCTCTCTTGATAAACCTCCAGGTCCTAACGCAGAAATACGACGTTTGTTAGTAAGCTCTGCAAGTGGGTTTTGTTGGTCCATGAACTGTGATAACTGAGAACTTGAGAAGAACTCTTTAATCGCAGCTGTCAATGGACGAATATTCGTTAATTTTTTCGGTGTCAATGTTTCAATTTCCGCAATTGACATTCTTTCTTTTACGACTCTTTCCATTCTTGATAAACCGATTCTAAACTGATTTTGAATCAATTCACCAACTGAACGAATACGACGATTACCAAGCATATCAATATCATCTGTTTCCCCAACACCTTCCATGATGTTTAATGTGTATGAATACAATGCATACATATCAGAAACAGTGATAGTGTGTTTATTCGCAAATGGATCATTACCGATTAGTTTCACAACCTGTCCATCTTCAGAAGTAATCTTCATTTCTTGTACAGCACAACCAAGCAAGTATGCATACACTTCTTCTCCACTTTCCACAATAGCTTTTAATGCAGCTGTATTGGCATTTGTAAGTGGTGGATTTTTATCAGTACATACAAAATCAAAGGTATAAACTTCTCCATTTTCATCGACTAAATCATTTCCATTAGCATCTGTTAAACGACCTAAAGAGTATAAACGTTGTCCATAGTTCATAACGGCTGTAAAGTTGTCTTTTGTTAAGGCTACTTGTTTAGCAACCACACCAGCATATATAACAACTTCACTACCTTCTTTTACTAATAAGGCAACATCTTGTGGCGTTAATACTGAGTTTTCAGCTAATGTCTTAGAAGGCAATTCAACATCTTGTGCAAGTACACGACCTACTAAACCTAAATTATGTGTAACAGGAAGTGTTACTAAATCTGCATGGTGGAATAATGTATTGTAAGGGAACGCACTAATATGCATACCTTTTTTCATTTCTTCTCTTAATACATTTCTGATCTTACGATCAACATATGTACCAGCTTTATACAATACCTCTCCATTGCAATCTAAAAGGTCCTCAGCAAGATGATTTTTATACAAACGATCCACAATAAATAATTTTTTACCTAGTTTGTAACGTCCTGCTTTTGTTAAATCATAACGTCTTGAATCAAAGAATTTCGCATTCATCAATGTAATTGCTCCATCTAATGTTGGAATTTCATCTGATCTTTGGTTTTCATACAAGTTCAACAACGCTTCCTGTGTTGTTGTTACTTTATCATTCATCAAGGTATTTTCAATTTCTTCATATTTACCGAAGAATGAATCATACATTGTTAAATACAACTCTAAAAATTCTCTATCTTCTGTATCTTGAGGAACGTCTTCCACAACATCTCTACCTAATGCACTTAAGAATTTTCTCATTAAGCTAGCATCAAAAGAGTCATCGCTACGATCTAAATCAACTGACATACCAATGGCTTTAAATAGAATCGTAGAAAGCATCTTACGTTTTCTATCCACAGACATACTTAAAATACGTCCATTAGACTGTTTTTTAATTTCCGTTAAAAATTCTAACCAAGTCCCTCTACTTGGAATTAATTCAGAGGCATATGTTTCTCTACCTGTTTTATCTTCAAAACCAGTAGAAAAGTAAGCTCCTGGAGAACGAACGATCTGTGATACAATGACACGTTCTGCACCATTAATAATAAATGTACCGTTTTCCGTCATTAAAGGGAAATCCCCTAAGAAAACATCTTCCTGTTTTGTAATTAATTCACCTGTTGCAGCATCTTCAATTTCTAACTCCATAATTGCTTTTAATGGAGCAGCATAGTTAATTTCACGATACTGTGATTCTTCGGCATTGAATTTAGGCTCGCAGAATTCATATCCTGTAAACTTTAACTTAATGTTCCCAGCATAGTTCTGGATTGGATAAATCTCATTAAATACTTCACTTATCCCCTCTCTTTTAAACCATTCAAATGAATCTGTTTGAATCTCAACCAAATTCGGCAACGCTAGATTTCCACTCACCTTTGAATAGTCTCGTCTTGTTGCTTTTTTTCCTTCATTCACAACCTTGTAAGTTTCTTTTTTTGCCATGAAAGCCTTCCTTTCTGTATATAAAATAACGACAAAATAGGCATACTATGCCATTGTATTTATCGTATTATTATGCAATTCTATATATTATCAACGATTTGTCAAATTGTCAATGTTTTTTTCAGCTTTTAAAATATAAAAACCTTTATCCTTTTTGACAATCTCACAATTCCCAAACACTGTTTCGATTTTTGTTTTAGCACTGTTAGCACCATGTGATTTTCGTATTACAACCCATAAATGTCCCCCATCGCACAAATGATCATAAGCCTGTGTAAACATTTCATAGATGACTTGCTTGCCTGCACGAATCGGTGGATTTGTGATAATGTCGCTAAAATCATCATCACTTACTTTTTCATAACTATGCGATTTAAATATCTTCACATCAACTTCGTTTAATTTTGCATTTTCCTTAGCTAATTCTAACGCACGATCATTGACATCAACCATCAAAAATTCACTTTCTGGAAATATCTTTTTAAGAATAATCCCAATTGGTCCTACACCACAGCCTAAATCTAAAATCTTATTGCCGAGTGTTTGCTTACTTACATAATCAAGCAGTACATTGGTTCCTGTATCGATCCCATCTTTTGAGAATACTCCATTATCTAAAATAAAGGAATAATTAAAACACCAAAACCGGAAAGAAATTTCCTTCCGGTTACTTTTCAAATGTCGATTATCATCAAAATAATGATTCATGTTCACACATCCTTTAGGTGCGAAAAAGCCCGTAGGCTTTTTCTTTTTATTTAACAGTTAATATGGTTTGAATTATTTAAATTCAACAGTTGCTCCAGCGTCCATTAATTTTTTCTTAATTTCTTCAGCTTCAGCAGTTGGAACGTTTTCTTTAATTACAGCAGGAGATGCTTCTACCATTTGTTTTGCTTCTAATAATCCTAATCCTGTAATTTCTCTTACTGCTTTAATAACAGCAACTTTAGTTCCACCAATGTCGCTTAATACAACGTTAACTTCTGTTGGTTCTCCAGCAGCAGCTCCAGCGTCATCAGCAGCCACAGCAGCAACAGGTGCAGCAGCAGTTACTCCAAATTTTTCTTCGATAGCACTAACTAAGTCGCTTAGTTCTAAAATTGTAGCTTCTTCTAAGTAAGCTAAAATATCTTCATGTGTTAATTTTGCCATTTTAATTTTCCTCCTAATATAGTTTTTTCTAATATTAATTAAGCATTTTCTTCTTTTGCTTCAGCAACCGCTTTAACGGCACAAGCAAATTTGATTACTGGTGATTGTAAGCATCCTAAGAACATAGCAATCATACCTTCTTTGTTTGGCAGTTTTGCAAACTTGTTGATTGTGTCTGTATCTACGATTGAGCCTTCAATAATTCCAGATTTAATTACTAATGCACTGTGTTCTTTAGCAAATTTTGCTAATACGCGTGCAGGAGCAACTGCATCTTTACCGAATGCGATTGCGTTAGGTCCTTTTAAACTTTCGTTTAAACCTTCCATTTTTGCCACTTCTGCAGCTCTTGTAGCCATTGAGTTTTTGTAAACTTTAAATTCTACATCTTCTGCACGAAGTAAACGACGTAATTCAGTAATTTCTGCCACTGATAAGCCTCGGTATTCAACAACCACAGCACTTGCTGATTGTGTTAACTTCCCAGCAATTTCATCAACGACAGCTTTCTTAGCATCTAATACGTTCTGTTTCACTGTTACACCTCCTGTTATATATGTTACAATATACCTAAGAGTATTAAAAACTCGTGCCTCACATAGACGCACGAGTAAAAAGTTATCTCTACTTTCACCTCGGTAACATAATTAAGCCAAGTGGCCGTTACTGTCTATGGCATATTGATTAACATTGATATTTTAAACGAATTCTTTGAATGTGTCAAGAAATTAAGCAGCAACTTTAATTCCAGGACCCATTGTACTACTGATTGATAGGTTTAAAATGTATCCACCTTTGACAGCAGCAGGTCTTGCTTTTGCAATTACATCATAGATAGCTGTAAAGTTTTCTACGATTTTAGCATCTTCAAAAGATAATTTACCGATCATAACATTGATGTTTCCATCTTTATCAACACGATATTCTACTTTTCCTTTTTTAATATCTTCAATTGCTTTTGCAACGTCCATTGTTACTGTTCCTGTTTTAGGGTTTGGCATTAATCCTTTAGGTCCTAAGATTTTACCTAGTTTTCCTAATTCACCCATCATGTTTGGTGTAGCAACGATTACATCGAAGTCTAACCAACCTTTTTTCATATCATCTAATAATTCTTTACCACCAACGAAGTCAGCACCTGCTTCTTTCGCAGCTGCTTCTTGAGGTCCTTGAGCGATAACACAAACTTTTTGTGTACGTCCAGTACCATTTGGTAATACCATTGCTCCACGAATCTGCTGATCAGCATGACGTGGGTCAACATTTAATCTAAATGAAACTTCTACACTTTCATCAAACTTAGCATAGCTAGCTTTTTTCATTAATTCTACTGCTTCTGTAATTGAATAAGTTTTTGTTGAGTCAATTAACTTAGCAGCTTCTGCATATTTTCTTCCTACTTTAGCCATTGTCAATTTCCTCCTTATTCGCTAATTGCAATACCCATGTTGCGAGCTGTACCAGCAACAATGTTCATTGCAGCTTCAACGTCATTCGCGTTCAAGTCTGGCATTTTGTATTCAGCGATTTCTCTTAACTGTTCTTTTGTAATTGTTGCAACAGTTGTTTTAGAATCACTTGCGGCTTTGCTGATTCCAGCAGCCTTCTTTAATAAAATTGATGCAGGTGTTGTTTTACATACAAAATCAAAGCTCTTGTCTTCGTATGCCGTAATAACAACAGGCACCATATCCCCATGACGATCCTTAGTAGCATCATTAAATGCTGTACAGAACTGAGGCATGTTGATTCCAGCAGATGCTAACGCAGGTCCTGGTTTAGCTCCCCCAGCAGGGAACTGTAATTTCGCGATTTTTGCGATTTTCTTACTCATAAGACACCCTCCTTATTAATTTGGTCTTATGCAGTGGTAAACGAACGATTTCTAAACGCTCTACCACGCATTTAAAATCCTACTTCGGTAGGACTATACTATGATATAACACTTAGCTTTTCTTTGCAAGCATTTTATTGCTTATTTTAAGGTCAAAAACATTCGATCCTTTCTTTACCTATTCCCATTTTTATTTTATATGAAAAAGCACAGACAAAACGATAATCTTATACTATATAAAAACAATACACCCTCAATAGAACACTAACGCATTTTTATAAAAGCACTAATTTTAATGGTTCTTATGATGGATATCTGTTTTTAGCGTGTTTTCTTTCTCTGCGTTTTCTTCCATTTCTTCAACCTCTTTAAACACAAAAATTGTTTGATTGATACACAATGACACCAAGATACCAATAAATGTATCCACCACACGATTAAACGCAAAAAGAGCTGGCGAAACATCACTACCATGCGTAATCGTAACACACAAGAAAACCACACAAGTAATATATGTTGCATTTTGCTTTTTCAATAAGATTGTGATATACATCACAGGAACAATACACAGTGATAAAAGGGCATAACGAATCAGTTCATGTGCAAAGATAGGCTGATTCACTAACAATAAAGCAAGATAGCCACACACACCACCAATGCATGTACCAACCATTCTATTTTTAGCAACGTTAATTCCTTTGCCTACTTCCTTTTGCATGCATAGAATAGCCGCAATGGCTGAATAAAAAGGATAACCTTCCCCACGAAAGTAGTCAATGACACAACAAACAAATACTGCCAATGCAGATTTTATGATACGCATTCCAATCTTAGGCATTTGATCACCCCTTCATTTCTATTTAAAGTATAGTATATCTCTTTTTTGGATTCAATACAAAAGACACACAGAAAGCTCCATGTGTCTACTTATTAAAATTCAATTTTTTCTAAATCTCCATAAGCAATTTCAGTTGGTGTTTCACGACCAAATAAAATCGTTAATACCGATGCTGTCTGTGATGCATCGTCTAAACTTTCTACCGTTCCTTCTACATTCGCAAAAGGTCCAGCTAAAATTTTAACACGATCCCCAACACCAAAATCAATCTGCACTTGTTTTTCACTCATACCTAAACGACGTAAAATAGAGTCGATTTCTTCAGCTGCAACAGGGAATGGTTTAGCTCCTCCCCCACTGGAACCGATAAATCCAGTAACGCCTGGTGTATTTCTAACAATATACCAAGCTTCATCAGTCATAATCATCTCAACAAACAAGTATCCAGGGAAAAGGTTTCTCACTTTTTCTGTTTTCTTTCCGTTCTTGTATTCAATTTCACTTTCTTCAGCCACGATAATTCTAAACAAGTAATCTTGTAGACCCATTGTTTCTACACGTCTTTCTAAATTCTCTTTTACTTTGTTTTCATGCCCAGCATATGTATTTACTACATACCATTCTTTTAATAATTCTGCCATCTTTTATACCCCTAAGACCTTTAAAAAACCTGCATTGATCAAAGTACAAATAACAAAGAACAACGCAAATGCAGCGGTAAAGAAAATGACACTTCCACTATCTTTTGCTAAATTCTTTGGTTTTGACCAACGAATACGTTTTACTTCTGATATAATACCAGAAACACTAAACCATTTTAACATGATATTTCCTCCTACTTTGTTTCTTTATGCAAAGTATGTTTTCCACACTTTTTACAGTACTTTTTTAATTCGATACGTTCTGTATGAGTATGCTTGTTTTTATGTGTCGTATAATTTCTCGACAAACATTCACTACATGTCAATATTACTTTTTCATTCATGTATATCACCTCTCATACTGCTTTACTACTTTATCACAAAGTATACGCAGAGTCAATTGAGCCCTTTAACTTCTTCCTCATTCTCATTAGTAAATAGCCGATTTTTTTCTCATTATAGCCACTAATCTGTGCAATTTCATGATAACGATATCCTGCATACCACAACCAAAACACCTGTTGTTCCTGCTTGCTAAAAGCAGCTAATTGCTCATTTACGAGTGTGCCTAATTCTTTAAAAGCTAATAATTCATGTGGGTCAAAATAACTTTGGTTGTTTTCAACCATCTCTACTAAATACAACCCATCTGCTTCCTTGACTTCCTGATCTAAGGAAATAGAATAAAGATTTGCTTTATTTCGATCTCTTTGCATTCTTCTTACATAAGCTAATATATCACGATCAACGATAATTTTAAGATAGGTTGAAAACGAACATTTTGTATCACTATTGTATGAGAGTACGGCATGATACAAGGAAATGGTCGATAATTGATACAATTCCTTCGCATCAAATTTGTCCATCAACCGATCACGATAAGCATATAAAATACGAAATAACATCGCTTTATATTTATCCATTAAGATAGCTAACGCTTTTTCATCTCCTTGTAAAACAAGGTCAATCAATTCGTGATCATCTATATATTTTCTTTTCATAATAACTCCCCTCCATACTAGGTATTTCGTTGAGAGTATATTTCATAAAGTAAAACACCACATGCGACGGAAGCATTTAACGATGTTACTTTTCCTACCATTGGTAATTTAATACAAAAATCGCAGTTTTTTCTAACTAGTGGTGAAATCCCTGCCCCTTCACTACCGATTACCAACACTAAAGGCATATCGTATTTTGCCTCTGTGTAATTAGATGCATTGTGCATATCTGTACCAGCAACCCAATATCCTTTTTGTTTTAGATATTGCAAAGTCTTACTTAAATTGGTTACTTGTGCCACTTTTACTGTATCAATGGCACCTGTAGAAACCTTCGCTACCGTTGGTGTTAAGCCAACATTGCGATGTTTTCCAATAATGACACCATCTGCCCCTACACAATCACACGTCCTTAAGATTGCCCCTAGGTTATGTGGATCTTCAATCCCATCTAACATGACAAGCAAAGGTAGCTTACCTGAAGGAATAGATTGAAGCAAAGTATCCATATCATATACTTTATATTCATCAATCAAAGCTGCAATCCCTTGATGATTCCCTTCTAATTTTTGATCCATTTTTTTACGATTCATATACACACAAGGAATTTTCTTCGCTTTGATCTTCGCCTCTAATTCCTTATCTTTAAACCCTTCTAAAAGAATCACTTCATAGATTTTCTTTTCATCTGTTAATAACTGCTTTACTACATTTTTTCCATATACATACTGTCCCATAATATTACACCTCTTTTATCTGTATAATATATTTCCACAACTCATCTAGGCGTTCTTGTTTGTTACTTAAGTATAAATAACCCCATAAAGCTTCTAACCCTGTCGCAATACGATATGTCTGTACATCAACATTTTTTGCAACACTGTCGCTTTTCGCATTTCTTCCTCTTTTCACAATGGCCAATTCATCTTCACTTAGAACATGTTCTTCCATCATTTTATTTAAGAAAGCCGCCTGTGATTTTGCACTTACAAATTTTACACTCTCTTTCTGCAATACATTTGGTTTTTGCAGATTCTTTTCAGATATGAGGTAGCTACGGACTTGCAAAGACATGACCGCATCTCCAATATAGGCTAATGTATTTCCATTATATGGCACTATTTCCATTACAATAATCCTTTCTTAACTAAGCAGGCTCGCAATTCATCAGCTTTCACAAAATCCTTTGCTTGAATCGCTATTTGCCATGCTTTGAAAGTTTCTTTGTCATCTTGATCTAATGTTACTTTGTTAATGTGAATCCCTAATACATACAACATTTTTTCCATTGTAACAGTAATCATCGCTATTTTAGCATAATCAATTTCTTTAACTCTTAGTGAAGCGTTCAACATTTTATTTAGATCAAACAACGCTTTAAAAGCATTTGGCGTGTTCAAATCATCTTGCATTGCTTCTAAAAACGGTGCGAATAATTCCTCATTAACATCTGCTTTATCAGCATAGTCCCCCAACTCCATTTTAACATAACTTTGACGTAAAGAATGAGTGATTTTTTCTAATTCACTTTTCGCATTTTGAATGGTTTCATCATTGATATTTAATGGACTGCGATAATGCGTACTTAACATCAACCAACGTACTACATTTTCTCCATACGCTTCCACAAAATCTTTTGCCCATAAGACATTGCCTAATGACTTAGACATCTTCACACCATCAATATTCAACATGCCATTGTGCAGCCAATAATTCGCTACATTGCAATGTGAATGTGCACACCCTTGTGCCATTTCATTTTCATGATGAGGAAACTTAAGATCCATTCCTCCTCCATGAATGTCAATAAGTGGCGAATGAAACTCTTTATTAATCATAACGACACATTCAGTATGCCAACCAGGACGCCCTGATGACCACTTTGTATCCCATTTAATGCCTTCTTCTGTCTTTTTCCACAATGTGAAATCTAACGGATTTTCTTTCTTGCTATTTTCATCAATTCTAGCCCCTACCATCAAATCATCAATTCGTTGTTTCGACAGCTTTCCATAATCTTCCACTTTACTCACTCTAAAATAAACATCACCATCTATTTCATAGGCATAACCCATTTCTACTAAATCATCAATAAACGCAATAATTTCGTCCATCGTTTCTGTTACTCTCGGTGTCGCATCAGGCATATCTGCATGCAAACGTTTGCGATCTTCATTATACACTTGAATATAACGTTCACTAATTACTTTTTCATCGACTCCTTCTTCCTTTGCTTTATTAATAATCTTATCATCTACATCGGTAAAGTTACTTACATATTTTACTTTAAAACCACTTGCTTCAAACATCTTTTTAAAAGTATCAAAAACAATAATCGGTCTAGCATTTCCTATATGTGGATAGTTATAAACAGTTGGTCCACACACATACATACTAACTTCTTTTGCTTTCATCGGTTTAAATTCTTCCAACTTATTATGTAATGAATTATATAAATGTATCATCTTTTTTCCTCCTATAAAAAAACACCTCACATAGAGGTGTTATAGCAACACGGTCCCACTCTACTTGACACTCTATTATCGTTATCGCCGATTTACGTTTTACCTAAAAGGTGCATTCTCTGTATTAGTGTCATGCTTTTTCACCACCAAGCACTCTCTTTATGTATCTATTTACAGGCTCTTTTCCTTTATTATAAGTCCCTCTTAGTATATCAATCTTCCCTTTGATTTTCAACGAAAACAATAAATTTTATGATGCTTTGTATTAATCTTCACTCACATTTATCGCAAGAAAATAAAAAACATTTCTTTGCCAACATATCTCAAGAACATATATTCCATTCTTTACCATATAGCAAAATGAAAAGGAAGCCTTTCGACTTCCTTTATGTACTCATAATCTTCTTAAATTAAGCTAATTCAGAGAAGTATTTGATTGTTCTAACCATCTGGCTAGTGTATGAGTTTTCGTTGTCATACCAAGAAACAACCTGTACTTGAGAGTATCCATTACCCATGTCTTTAACCATTGTCTGAGTAGCATCAAATAATGATCCATAAGTAATACCAATGATATCGCTAGATACTAATTGTTCTTCAGTG
Source organism: Clostridia bacterium (assembly GCA_009930155.1). The sequence goes on from RZYX01000032.1 coordinate 17,965, forward strand.
TATCCAAATGATTCATTAGAAGCAGCTTTCATAGCAGCGTTGATTTCTTCAACTGTTGGAGCTCCCTTAACAACTGCAACTAAAATTGTAGTTGATCCTGTAGGAACTGGAACACGTTGAGCTGATCCGATTAATTTTCCATTTAATTCAGGAATTACTAATCCGATAGCTTTTGCAGCACCTGTAGAGTTAGGTACGATGTTAACTGCAGCAGCTCTTGATCTTCTTAAATCACCTTTTCTCTGAGGTCCATCTAATGTCATCTGATCACCAGTGTAAGCGTGAATTGTTGACATAATACCTGATTCGATTGGTGCTAATTTGTTTAATGTGTCAGCCATTGGAGCTAAACAGTTAGTTGTACATGAAGCAGCAGAAATAACTGTGTCTTCAGCTTTTAAGATGTTGTGGTTTACGTTGTAAACAACTGTTGGTAAGTCATTTCCTGCTGGAGCAGAGATAACAACTTTTCTAGCACCTGCTTTAATGTGAGCACTAGCTTTTTCTTTAGAAGTAAAGAATCCAGTACATTCTAATACTACGTCAACTTTTAAATCACCCCAAGGTAATTCTTCTGGGTTAGCGTGAGCATAAATCTTGATTTCTTTTCCATCAACTGTGATAGAATCTTCTCCTGCACTAACTTTATCAGCTAAAGCGTAACGTCCTTGAGCTGAATCATATTTTAATAAGTGTGCAAGCATTTTAGGGCTAGTTAAATCGTTAATAGCAACAACTTCATACCCTTCTGCACCAAACATTTGTCTGAATGCAAGACGTCCAATACGTCCAAATCCATTAATAGCAACTTTTACTGTCATTTCGTAAAGTCCTCCTTCGTTATCATCTAAATTATACTTTTATGCACCTGTATTGTCAATTATGAAATGCATATCTTTGTTAAAAAATTCACTAGTTTCTAAGTTCATAAACCCTTTATTTATCATGTAAGCGTTATCTTGTGTATTGTTTTACGAATTATTTCATCAATCCTTTTTTTCATGATTGCTTTTACTACCTTTCAAATCCTCTTCTAACATAGGCACACTATTAAAAACCCCACACAAATCGTGTGAGGTTTCTTTTTTAAAAGAAGATTGAGAGAGTCATCTTTTAATAATATTTTATTAATTAACCAATAGTCCAAGGTACTGGAACAAGTGGTGTATAACCACCAGCAGCTCCACCCCAGATACCGAAGATACATCCAACGATACCGATTACTAAGAACATAACGATTAACTTAACTGGAGTAAATCCTTTTTTCTTAAGTAATACATAACATAATAATGTTAATAATAATGGTAATAATCCTGGAAGAATTGAGTTAAGGTACTGTTGAATTACGATTGGTTTTTCACCATTTTCAATAACGATACCTAACTGAGTTCCACCACCGTAGTTAGCAATCAATGCACCTACGATAAATACTCCAAGAACAGATGCAGCATGTGTAATTTCTTTTGCATGTGCTGTCATCATTGTAACTGCTTTTGTACCCATGTTGTATGACCAGTACATTAATCCATAACGTAAAGCCATTTCAGCACCAAATGCGATTACAAAGTAAAGAATTGGTCCTAAGATGTTGCCATCAATTGCCATGTTTGCAGTCATACCTGCAACGATTGGAATTAATGTCATCCAGAATAATGCATCTCCAATTCCTCCTAAAGGAGCAGCTGTAGAGATACGTACAGAACGGATTGTTTGGATGTCCAATTTCATCTGTTCCATTGATAATACCATACCCATAACGAATGTTACTGCGAATGGGTGTGTGTTAATGAAGTCCATGTTATGAGTCATAGAAGCAGCTAAGTCTTCTTTGTTTGTATGGATTTTCTGTAATCCTGGAAGCATAGCCCATAACCATCCAGCTGATTGCATTCTTTCATAGTTGAAAGCTGCCTGTAACTGCATAGAACGCCAAACCATTTTGTTTAATGTTTTATTGTCTAGTCTTTCAGCAGGAGTTGTGTCTTTATAGTTTGTCATATTAGATACCATCACTCATACCTCCGTTTCCTGCACTAGCATTGTTAGCAATAGAGTTTACTCTGAAGTCTAATAATGCGATTGCAATACCGATGAATGCTACTAAAATTAAAGCAGCCGAAGCAGTTGCTTCGATGTTTCCTAAGATCATAGCCATAGCGAAACCAGCTAATAAATAACCCCACATATCGTTTGCTAACATGATTTTTAATAGGATTGAGAACCCTACGAAACGCATCATAGCACCAGCGATAGACAAACCAGCCATAAACCAAGATGCTGATTCTTTTAATGAGTTAAGCG
>RZYX01000132.1 GCA_009930155.1 Clostridia bacterium
GCTTGAAATAGTAAAAACGCAATCCGACAGCATAACATCCTCCGACAAGCCGAAATACAGCTCGTAGGGATTCCCGATGTTGTCGCTATTGCAATAAGCCCGTACCAAATCGCCGTTGGGCTGGCGCAGGCGAGCGCCTGCGTAAAGCTGCCCGTTCGCATCCTCAGCCTCCGCCCCGGCGCAAGTCCCCGAACTGCGCCTGGCGATGCTCGGCTGCACCTCGGGCAACGGCCACCCCTACTCCTGGAGCGCCATCTTCAACAACTACGTCTATATTCCGGCGCTCGACAGCGGAACCATGCGGATCAGCAGCATCATCTTTGGCGCCGTCTGCTGCGTGGTGTACGTGGTGCTCACCATCCTCGGCAACGTCAATAAAAAGAAAAAGGTAATTATTTTACTGAGTTTTATTGTACTGCATACTCTGTGCAATTATAATATATATCTCGCAATAAGCTTATTTATGGGAATACACCTAAAAATTTACAAATAATCAATTTATATCGGGTGTTTTGGTGTTATATTGGTATTAACAATATTATCTAATGGTTTCCTCCACAACATCCCCCTTTGATGCCGCAAGCGTGTAACTCATCATGCTTTGCACATGTAATATTTCGCTTAGCCATTTCTTTATTTTTACTAATTGATGTAGTGGGAAATCTTTTTTTCTTACCAAAAAAAATCCCAACACCTAGTCCTAGTACTACTACTACAAGGATAATTAGTGCTGGTATGAGAAGTTTTAATATTTCCATTATGTTAGTTTAAACAATTTTTATAAATTTAAGTTTACACTTCGCCGGTTTTTTTTCCAAAGAATCGAATAATAAGCCAAACCATTAGAATCATAACAGGAAAGACAATAAATACGCTTACTCCATAGGCCACAGGCAATGTACCAAGTATCAAAGTAATTAAAGCAACAGTAATTGCGTATGGCAACTGAGTTTTTACATGTTGAATATGATTACATGAGCAAGCCAGCGAACTTAGTATTGTTGTGTCTGATATTGGAGAACAATGATCCCCAAAAACCGATCCTGCAATAACGGTTGAAACAACATGTGCAAATACAGCAATAGATGCATCGTATGGCATTCCGGCATCGGCACAAAGTAACCATGTTGCAGGAAGAATCAGTGGATACATAATTGCCATTGTTCCCCAGGAAGAGCCTGTACTAAAAGCTATTAAACCTGAAACCAAAAAAGTTATAAATGGTAAAAACTGTGGACTGAGATTTGTTGAGCTTATCGCTAATGTAATAAAATCAGCAGTATGCAAATCACTAATAAGTCCGGCAAGCGACCATGCTAAAGTTAAAATCAATATTGCTGTGAGCATTGATTTAAAGCCTGCTACCATGCCTTCTGCTGCTTCTTTTAAATCGAGTAACTTCTGAATTATGCTAAGTACAATTGCAATAATTAATCCACCTAGCGACGACCAAATTAGAGCTTTGTAGGAATCCGAATTACCTATTATGCCAGATATTTTTGTCATTAAGCTTAATTCACTATCATTCCAAATATTTGAGTCCCAACCAGTATATACTAATCCTGCCATTGTCCCAAATACAATTATTGCTACCGGGATAAGAGCATTATAAGCACGTGGTCGTGGTATTTTTGCAGTCTCAAAATCCTTTAAGTCGTGCTCTATTTTTTTCTCGAGATTTGCAACATTAACTCCTTTACTCCTTGCTCGAAGTTCGGTATGATACATTGGACCATAATCACGCTTTAAATATATCAACAACAAGACAAAAACCAAGGCTATTATAGGATAAAAAGAGTATTTTAAACTGGCGAAGAAAATATTATATGCACTTTCGTCCATTTGTAGTTTTTCGAGTGTCGATTGAATATAGCTTAGCTCCGCACCTATCCATGTTGTAACAAATGCAATTGAGGCAACAGGAGCTGCAGTACTATCAACAATGTATGCAAGCTTTTCTCTGGATATTCGCAATTTGTCTGTAACAGGTCTCATTGTATTTCCAACAACTAAAGTATTGGCGTAATCGTCGAAAAAAACCATTATTCCAAGAAGCCAGGTAACAAACTGACCCGATTGTGCTGTCTTAGCATACTTCGACAAAACATTAATTACGCCCTGCATTCCACCATTTTTTGTAATAATATGCACTGTGCCACCAATTAGCATCGAAAATAGAATAATAGATACATGAGAGGTCTCAGACAAGGCTTCGATTACATATTTATCTGCGATTGAAAATATAGATTTGAAAAATGCACTAAAAACACCAACTCCTGAGTAAAGATAAATAATTAGTGTACCACTAAATAATCCTAAAAATAAGGCAGAAAAAACCTCTTTAAACAAAAGGGCAAAAAGTATTGCGATTAATGGCGGTATTATCGATAGCCACAGAGGTATTGGATTCACAATCTTAGATGATTCTGCATTTGCACAATTTATACTAAGGGTTTTAAATTCATTAAAGCTATATTTGAAAGTTGCATTTCCCTCAACAAAATAGACATCAATTTTTTCATTATCGACATACACCGATGAAAAACAATTAACTGGCACAAAATTACCTAAACTATCGTAAGTTGTTAAATGTATTTCTGATTCCATTCCTTGCATTACAGCAAACTGTGGTTCAATCTCAACATGGTAAATTCTATTAACACCAAAAGAACTGACAGCATTTAAAAATAAAAAGCCAATTAGAAAAAATATGTTTCTACAAAACTTCATTATTTTTCTATCCAAGACTTAACGTCGTCTTGTGAAGGATTAGTAAGCCCTAGTTTATTCTTCTTATTATATCCACAAATCGATTGATGTAATTTGTTTGGATTAGCTTCTTTAAGTGCCTTAACTGATTCAATGCCGGTTTTTATCAAGACTTTAGCCCACTCCTGATCAATTCCAATTTCAATAAAGATTGACTCATCAACAGTTTCCAGTTTTTTCTCCGGTCGCATTTGAGGGAAGAATAGCACATCCTGAATAGATGAGCTGTTTGTCATAAACATTGTTAGTCTGTCGATGCCAATTCCCATTCCGGAGTTTGGAGGCATACCATATTCAAGTGCTCTTAAAAAGTCTTGGTCGATAAACATAGCTTCGTCGTCGCCTTTTGCCGATAATTTCATTTGTTCCTCGAATCGTTCGCGTTGATCAATTGGATCGTTTAGCTCAGAATATGCATTTGCTAATTCTTTACCATTTATCATTAGCTCAAAACGTTCTGTTAAACCTTCGATTGACCTATGTTTTTTTGTTAAAGGAGACATTTCCACAGGATAATCGACAATAAAAGTAGGTTGAATATAGTGATGCTCGCACTTTTCACCAAAAATTTCATCAATTAGCTTGCCTTTTCCCATACTTTTATCAATTTCGATATTTAACTCTTTACAAATCTGACGCAGTTCGTCTTCGGATTTCCCATTGATATCAAACCCCGTATGCTCTTTTATTGCATCATACATGCTTACACGTTTAAACGGACGCTTATAATCGATTACCTTAACTCCAAGTTGAACTTTTGTTGTACCATGCAGAGCAATCGCAACACGTTCGATCATTTCTTCGGTAAAATTCATCATCCATTTATAATCTTTGTATGCTACATATATTTCGAGTACAGTAAACTCGGGGTTATGAGTTCGATCCATCCCTTCGTTACGAAAATCTTTGGCAAATTCATACACTCCATCAAAACCACCAACAATCAATCGCTTCAAATATAATTCGTTTGCAATTCTTAAATAAAGAGGAATATTTAATGCATTATGATGTGTAATAAATGGTCGTGCAGCAGCACCACCCGGAATAGATTGCAAAATTGGAGTTTCAACTTCAAGATATCCTTGCTCATTAAAAAACTCACGCATAGTATTAATAATCTTTGTCCGTTTGATAAAGGTATCTCTAACTTGAGGATTTACAATCAAATCGACATATCGCTGACGGTAACGCATCTCAGGATCAGTAAAAGCATCATATACTTGGCCATCTTTTTCTTTAACAATTGGCAGAGGACGCAACGATTTTGACAAGACAGTAAACTCAGTTACATGAACCGATATCTCACCCATTTGTGTCCTAAATACATAACCTTTAACACCAATAATATCGCCAATATCAAGTAATGGTTATAAGCTGTTCAATTTTTATACTTGTTATGCCAGAATTGCGCGCTTTCGCGCACGTGGCTGCAGGGTTTATCGACTCCCGGCAGTGATCCCGTGTACTTCCTCTTTCCGCTTCCGTTTCGGTGTACCAGACTGAATGGAAGAACGTTGCGGCTGATCGCCGTAACCCAGAACGGATGATGACCGATGACTCGACAATCACCTTTGGCCCTGCTGCCGCTGGGTCTGTTTCTTGCGCTGTTTATTGGCAGCGGCCTCTATTATCAGTCTGCCGGTGTTGATTTTGCCTTCTACCAGATATCGGCTCCGGTCGCGATTCTGCCCGCCATTGTTCTGGCGCTGATCCTGCAAAAGGGACGGTTGAATGAGCGTATTGAAACCTTTATTAG
>RZYX01000033.1 GCA_009930155.1 Clostridia bacterium
TATATATACTATTTAAATATAGGTATTTTAAAAATAAAATAAGATAGGTTTATTAACATTGTAAAAGCTATAAAAGTATAGTAAAATTATGGCATTAATAAAGCATATTGTATATTTTTATGAAAAGAAGTGAAAAGCTTGAACTTTAAAAGGTTGTTAGAAACTCAGGGCCAAAAGCTAAAATCACAATCAAATGATATAAGCACAGTAATGAGCGACAACACAAAAGCTATACGCAAGCGTTATAGTAGCGGTCAAGCTATGAGCACAGAGATTTCGACAACAAGGCTATTACAAAGCAATGGTGTAGCAGTTGCAAGCGTTATGTTCACACAGGGGAATACAGTGATTTTTGAGCAAGTCGAGGGAATAACATATGATGTAATACTTGAGAGGATAGAGCAAGGATTGCTTGAAGAACGAAGTATAAAAAGAGCCACAAATGAACTTTGCCTTTGGCTAGATGATTATTATTCTGCAACTAGGGGTGCATATCGTGGTGATATAAATTTAAAAAACTTTATCTTAACTCCATTTGGAAAGTGTGTTAGCATAGATTTTGGAGAGCCACTAAGATTTGGTAGGCATGAATATGATATGGGCCGTATGATTGCCTGTATAGCAACATACGACCCACCATTTACAATTGGAAAAGTTCAAATGTGTAAAGCTTTGCTTGAAAACTTTTTAAAAATGGATGCAGATATTGAAGAAATAAAAAAACATTATGATTTAGAAATAGATGAAATTAAATTACGCCGTGCAGGGTTTTCATTAATTGAGGTGCAAGCAGCGGAGTTTTGGAATCTTATATTAAAATAATAGTATAAGTTAATTGGTTTACTAAAAGTTTAAAGTACTTATATAATTATACCTAAACAAGCAAAAACCGCTTGAATTTCCTGTGCTATTTATTTCTGAAACTTGTGCCAAAATTTCATCGTCAGATAGCTTATATGGGGCAAGACCAGTATAAAGGGCAACAGAATTGCACTTTACAAAGCCACGCCACTGTCCTAGAACTCTTGAAAAATCCTGAGTCGAGTGACCTCGTTCCCAATAGATTTGGGGCATAACATAGTCAATATATCCAGAGTTATTACACCAAAGGTTAAGGTCTGTTGAAAGGTAGCTATTGTCCGAGTTGGGCAAAGAAGCACTTGTATAAAATACACCAGCGGGGCTTATTCCAAACAATACCTTTGGATTTATTGATTTGATTTTATTATATATTCCGCTAATAAGTAGAGTGTTGTTTTGCTTTGCTTGTGATTGTGTATCGCCATATTCTGATGGGTTTGTTCCATAAAAGTAGTCATCAATATGTATTGCATCAACATTATATTTTGAAACAATTTCGCCAACACCGTTTATGATAAGTTCACGAACTTGTGGATTTCCAGGTTTTAACCACCAACGGCTATCGGAACTAACTTTTATCATATAATCGGCTCGATTTGTAGAATTGAACCATTGTTTTGTGGTATAATTATTACTAATATCTGCAAATTCAGTGTCAGTCATTGTGCGGTATGGGTTAACCCATGCATGAACAGAAAGGCCCTTTGAATGTGCAAGGGTAATTATTATTTGGAGCGGGTCATAGCTCAATCCACTGTTTATGGAAGTTGTTATATATTTTGACCATGGATAGTAATTCGAAGGATAAATTGCGTCACCATGAGACCTAACATGAACGATAACAGTGTTTAGACCTTTACTTTTTATATTATCAAGGCAGCTTGACATTTTAGTAGTGAATTGAGATTCACTATAATTTTTATAACTTATCATTTCAAGATAAGAAATCCAAACGCCCTTTATGTTGTCGTGATAAACAGCCGGTTGGGTAACAGGTGCTTTGGTTGTAGTCGTAGTAGTTGCTGCTGTTGTTTTGGGTTTTGTTGTGGTTGGTTTTGTTGTGGTTGGAGCTAATGTCGTGCTCTCTAATTCCTGTGTTGTTTCAGGTTCAGATGTGGTTTCAAATGTGGTTATTTCAGATTCTGATATATCAAAAGAAGGGCTAATGGCTCCGCTAGTTTCAACAACATTTTTTCTATTGTTTATAGAAAAAACAACAGTAGCTATCAATACAACAAGTGCTGTTGGAAGTAATATGTATTTTATTGTATTTTTAGCAGTCATTATTACACATCCTTGACATAGCTTATACTTTTATTGTATCATAACATCTATAATTAGACAATATATACAATAATTTTAATATTAATAAAAACAATAAGTTTATGTGATTGGGTTACAGAAAAAGTGTGTTTTTGGTGTATAATATAACTACAGTCAAAAATAAAATTTATATAAAAGGGGATAGATAAAATGTCAGTTTTAACTATAACAAAAGAAAATTTTGAATCAGAGGTATTGCAGTCAAAAGAGCCAGTACTTATCGACTTTTGGGCTTCATGGTGTGGACCATGCAAAATGCTTTCACCAGTTGTTGATGAGATAGCAGAAGAAGTAAGCAATGCAAAAATTTGCAAGGTAAATGTTGATGAGCAACCAGAGCTTGCTTCAGAGTTTAAAGTTATGAGTATTCCAACACTTGCAGTTGTAAAAGATGGAAAAGTAGTTAACACAGCTGTTGGTGTAAAGCCTAAGGATCATATTTTAGCAATGATAAATGTATAATTAAATTTTCCTCAAATGCATTAAAAAACAAGCATCTACAAATTTGTAGGTGCTTGTTTTAATATATACAATTAGTTTATTAATTTTAGCTTATCAACTCTTCAAGCCCTTTTCTGTTTACGAGTTTTATTCCACCTCGTGAAAGCTCAACAAAGCCTTCATTTTCAAAGTATTTTAGCATTCTTGAAACAACTTCTCTTGCACTACCCATATATTTTGCAATTTGCTCATGAGTAAGTTTTATTTCAGTTGAAAGACTTTTGTTAAATTCGTCTAACAAAAATCTAGCAAGACGCTTGTCAAAACTTATAAATAGTATTTGCTGCATAGCCCACATAACATCTGAAAAACGATCTGCCATAACTTTATATGTGTAGTTTTCAACATAAATATTCTCGTTTAATAGTTTGTCAAAAAAATTTGAGCTAAGCAATAAAATTTCGCTATCATCCTCAGCGTCAATAAAAACATCAAATGTAATATTCTTTAATACACAAGAGGCAGAAAGCATACATGTGTCACCTGCAAACATTCTATAAATGGTGATTTCACGACCTTCATCAGAAAGCATAAATACCCGTAATTGTCCTTGCTTTAAAAACATAACGCCGTTGCAATCATTGTTACCACTATGTACATGGTCACCTTTTTTGTATGCTACTTGTTGTGTATTGTTTAAAAAACCCTCTTGCTGATTTGCAGACAAATGTTGCCAAAATGGAAAGTGTAAGGCGAAAATATCTCTGAATTGTTCCAATACCATAAAGTCACCCAATCTTATTTATATGATATTACCATTATATACATATAAATTGTGGGTGACAAGTACTTTAAAAATATTATTCAAGTATCAAAGCGTGCTTTGGACAATAGCTTACGCATTTTGCACACTTTATGCATTTATCATCATCAACTTTAGGTGCATTAAACCCTTCCTGTGACAGTGCTTTTACAGGACAAATTCTAACAGATGGACAGGCGTGGTTTTGCGGGCATCTATCAATTCTAACAATAAGGTTTTTACCGATATTCATAATTTATTTAACCTTTCGCAGTTGCTTTACAATTTGTGTGCCTGCCTTTGCACCATCTCCAACAGCTTTGGAAATTTGAAGAAGCCCACCTGTGCAGTCACCTGCAGCGAAAAGTCCAGGTATGTTTGTTGCCATGTTTTCATCAACTTTAATATCTTTGCCATCTGTAATTGCTCCGATTTTTCGTGCAAGGTCTGCACTTCCAGCAACACCGAATGCAACAAAAACACCCTCAACATCAATAGAAGAGCCATCCTTAAACTTAACCGAACTTAAACGATCTTCCCCAACGAGTGCATCTATTTTTTGAGTGTTTACATTAATTGCATCTGGAATTTTTTCGGGTGGTTTGTTGCCGTCTGTAAGAATTGTAACGGAATTTACAACGGGTAAAAGTTCCATAGCTTCATGTATAGCGTATTCGCCGTCACCAAGTACTGCAACATCTTTGCCACGATAAAAGAAAGCATCACAAACCGCACAATAGCTAACGCCCTTGCCTTCAAATTCTATAACACCAGCTATTTTTGGAACAAATCTTGGTGAACCAGTGGCGATAATAACACCATCAGCCTTTAAGTCTTCATCAACGGTTTTAACAACTAGCTTGTCATCAAAAGAAAGGCCAACAACCTCTTCTTCAATAATATTTACACCAAGTCTTTTTGCTCCGTTAATTCCTGATTCTTCAAGATAAGAGCCAGAAATAGGGGAGTCAAAACCATAGTAGTTTTCTATTTTTTCAGCTTTTTTGAGAGCACTGTAACCTGTAGAAATAATTGTTGTATCCATACCTGCACGGGCAGTATAAAGCGATGCAGAAACGCCAGCAGGACCAGAGCCAATAATAATTACCTTTGCCATATAAAAACCTCCTTAATAATCAATATTATATCCATTTATAATGTATAGTGTATGTGACTTGCTCACAAAAAGTATAACAGATATTGCCTACACTTTTCAATAAGAATATGTTACAATGATTTGGGTGAGTTAAATGAAAGAAAAAGTATGCTATATCGTTGGTGCTGGCAGTTTTGACAACACACCTTTTGATGTCAAAAAAGATGATTTTGTAATAGCGGCAGACGGTGGATATGAATATCTTAAAAAGCTTAATATTAAAGCTAACATATTGCTAGGCGATTTTGATTCACTTAGCGAGATTCCTAATCATCCTAATATTATCAAGCATCCAAAGCAAAAGGATGATACAGACATGATTCTTGCAGTTGAAACTGGTTTAGAATTGGGCTATAAATACTTTGTTATTTATGGTGGGTTGGGTGGTAGGCTTGACCATACCATAGCAAATATTCAAACAATAACATATATTTCAAGGCAAGGAGCAACAGCATATTTGGTTGGAGAAGGGCTTGTTATAACTGCGATTACAAATGGTAAGATTGAGTTTGACAGTTCAAAAAGTGGTGGTATATCAATATTTTGTAGCGGTAGTGATGCAAAAGGCGTGTATCTTAAAAACCTTAAATATGAGCTTAATGATGCTATCTTAACAAGCAATTATCCTCTTGGAGTTAGCAATGAATTTATAGGGAAAGACAGTATAGTGTCTGTGGATAGCGGAACACTTGTTGTGATGTGGAATGAAAATAGTTTTAATATATAAAATATAAAAACACTAAAAGACCTGTGGAGTTCAAGTAACTTGCAGGTCTATTTTTATTTATTCTCAAAATATAGCATTTGATTGAAATAGTTCGTTACAAATCGGCATAAATTGACAATATTATACAGATATTTTGTAAAGTAATCACATTGTTTTAAAGTGAATATTATGATAAATTTATATAAAATAAAATATTGGAGGAAAATATGCTAAATAACAAAAAGAAATTATCGGGCATTCTTAGTGTTATAAGTTCGTTTTGTATAGTGTTAATAATAATTCCGTTTGCACTTTCTACAAAAGCGGCAAGCAATGACAATGGGCAAAGCGAGTACATCAAATATCAAACTAATATATCTGGTAGTGCTTATAACATTCAAGTTAAAAATAATGGTAAATGGATAGATTCAACTTTATGGGATGAGGGTTATGAAGCCCAAATAAAGGTTGATAATAAAAATTATAAATTAGAAAAAATGCAAAATGGCATCTCAAAAAATATATGTTCAGGGATTTATGTCACTTTAAATATTTCCTTAGTAAATGATGGAAAATATGCAAATATAGAATATGTTGTTAAAAACACATCAAGTTCAGCAAAAATAGTATCTATTGGAGTTGGAACAAATATTCAATTTGGAGATAGTGAAATAACCTCAATAACAAAGTTAAGCGATAAATCAGGCTTTAAAATGGTTGATGATAACACTGGCTTAATTCAATTAAATTTTGTTGGTAAAAATGCTTGCGGTGTAACAGATGTTGATTCTTTTTGGTTTGGCTCAAGTGGTTATTATAATGATAATTTATATTCACAAGTAGTGGGTAACAGTTATTTAGGAGAGAGCGGGATAGCTTACTCATGGGAAAAGAGAAATATACTAGCAAATTCAACACAAAGCTATTCAGTCTTAATTGGTGTTGGTCAGCTAAACAGTGCACCTTCACTTACAATATCAAACCCTTCTGAAACTTTTGAAACATTATCATTAGGCGAAACCTATACCTTTAGTGGCATAGCTTTAGATGCAGATAATACATCGGGTACAAAAATATATTATTCAATTGATGAAAAAGAACCTGTTTTGGCATATACATTTGAAGCAAGCCCTGGGGATTTTACAGCAAGTGTTAATATCCCATCGAACCTTTGTATAGGGGCACATAGCATTGAATTTTACGCACAGGATTTATCAGGAGCAGTCTCAGAAGTTCAAACAAGAACATTTACAGTTCCAAAGCCAACCTACTGTGTATCATTCAATACCAATGGTGGTTCAGAGATTGAAAGCATTATAAATTTATCAGATGGACAAAAATTAGCACAGCCAACAGCATCAACTAAATCAGGTTATGTTTTTGCTGGTTGGTTTAAAGATTTAAAACTAACTGATGAATGGGATTTTGAAAAAGATACAGTAATATCAAACACAACCCTTTATGCTAATTGGGAGAAAATAACTTCTGCAATAATAGAAACTCCTATACAAATAAAAAATCCCGAAATGATTTCAATAATTGTAGATGAAGATACTTTTGGTAAATCAATTGATATAACAATTAAATATGATACCACGGTAGAAGAAATGATAAATGCAATTCTTAAAGATAACTATAAAGATACACTAATATTTCCTTTAGATATTAGTGTTTATGAGAAAGGTACAGACACTAAAGTTCAGCCTAATGCGGGCAAATCAGTAAAATTCACTTTGCCAATTCCAGAAGACTTATTAGATCAAAAGGACAAAATTAAGGTTGCACATTTAGTTGATGGCGAAATAGAGATATTGGATTCTAAAGTAGTTCTTATTGATGATGTGTATTGCATACAGTTCTTCGCAATTCATTTTTCACCATATGCAATGATAGCAGAAAAAGAGAAAATATCAATAGAGAAAACAGTAATAGAGATTGAAGAGCCAATTGTTCCTAAAGCAGAAATAGCTTTAAAAAATAATGAAACTGAAAGTGCTCCAAACACAAGTGATAATACAAACTTGATTTCATCTTCTGTGTTTGCAATTTTCTCAGTAGCAACAGTTATAGGTATAAACAAAAAACGCAAGCAGGACTAGATTATTTAATTATAAATTTAATATTAATCACTAAAAAGCAGGGTGTAAAGAATTCAAAATTACACCTTGCTTTTATTTTAAAAATCACATATTAACAACTAAAATACATATATGCAAGCCAAAACACTAATAATAAAGTAAAATATTACAATGATTTGGAGAAGGCATAATATGGATTCAATATGGAAAAAATCATGCACGATAGCTCCCAGAGAAAGTTTGAAACAAGATATAAAAACAGATGTTGCAATTATAGGCGCAGGTATGGCGGGTGTTTTAACAGCCTACAAGTTAAAAAAGTGTGGGATAGATTGTGTTGTGCTAGAGGCAAATAGAATAGCGAGCGGGCAAACGCAAAATACAACAGCAAAAATAACACAACAGCATGGACATATATATGATAGGCTTATAAAAGATTTAGAGCATGAAAAAGCACAACAGTATGCAACAGCTAATATCAGAGCAGTAGAAGAGTATAAAAAAATTATAGAGCTAGGCTTAATAGACTGTGATTTTGAAATAAAAGATGCGTATTTATACTCGACATCAGATGAGCAAGCTTTGCATGATGAAGTTAATGCAGCTAAAAGCCTTGGACTTCCAGCATCATTTGCAACAAATTTAAACTTACCTTTTAATGTTTTAGGTGCAGTAAAATTTGAAAATCAAGCACAGTTTAATCCTTTAAAATTCATAAATTCAATTAGTTCTGATTTAACAATATATGAAAATACAATAGTAAAAAAAGTAGAGGACAATATAATAACGACAGGGCAGGGAAACACTGTAACAGCATCAAAAATTGTTTTTGCTTGCCATTACCCTTTTATAAATGTTCCTGGTTATTATTTTATGAGAATGCATCAAGAGCGGGTTTATTTCATTGCACTTGAAAATGCACCACAAGTAAACGGAATGTTTATAGGTATGAACAGTGCAGGCTATTCGTTGCGTAACTATAAAAATTTGTTGATTTTTGGTGGCGAAAGCCACAGGACTGGAGAAAACATATCTGGTGGCAAGTATGACGCAGTGCGTACGGCAGCCAAAAGGTTTTATCCCAGTGCAACTGAAGTTGCTCACTGGTCTGCACAGGATTGTATATCAACAGACGGAATTCCATATATAGGTAAATTCTCAAAAGAAAAGCCAAATTGGTATGTTGCTACAGGGTTTATGAAGTGGGGAATGAGCACATCAATGGTAGCAGCCACAATAATTTCTGATATGATTTGCGATAAAGATAATGACTGTGCAAAGGTGTTTTCACCGCAGAGATTTGCAATAGCAGATATACCTCAAACTTTTCATGATGGAATTAAAGCTACAAAGGGTATTGCAAAAGAAAAATTATCTATTACACAGAAGACGATAGACGATTTAACCACAGACAGTGCAGATGTGGTTGAAGTTGATGGAGAGCCAATGGGAGTGTATAAGGATAAAGATAATAATGTTTTTGTAATAAGGGCAAGATGCTCACATTTGGGTTGCAGATTAGAGTGGAATAAGGATGAAAAAAGCTGGGATTGCCCTTGTCATGGTTCTCGATATGATTATAAAGGTAATTTGCTTGATGGCCCAGCACAAGAGGATATTAAAGATGATTAAGTAAAAAGCACCTGCTTAAAAAGCGGGTGTTTGAAATGCTTTAATTATTGTATTTTGCTAAAAATAAGAGGCTTTTATTTCTTAGGTGGGTTAATATCAGGCATAGGAACATCAGAGCTTGTTGTTGGCAAAACACTATGCCTAAGGGAGCGAGAGGGTGAATTTCTGACTCGTCTGTTAGAATTTCTTAGAGCATGACTTTCTGGCTTTTTTTTTGGCGAATTTTTAGGTGGCATTATGTATTCTCCCTTAACATTTAAAAATTTTTAAAAAACTCAGCTGTTTGTTCATTTGCTATAGCTTTAAACTTTTTATTATCGACAAAAATATTTGTTTTGGTATAATGTTGTTGTGTACTGTTATATTCTATATTTAATTGATAAAGCTCTTCGTTTATTTCGTCCTCTTCTAGTTCACCATTTGCAACCCTAAACCATTTGTATTCAGCTTCGCTATACAGAGTTTGCAAGTCATATATAAATGGGTTTATTATTTCAAGCCTTGTGCTAAAAGGCAAATAAATTTTAATAACATTTATAACTTGTGACACAGCAATTATCGCAGACCAAACAAAAGCATATTTGGTCCAAATTACCCAAGCTGCAATGCTTGAAGAGGATGCAATGGCGGTAAAAATGTTAATCTTGCGGTCCCATTTGTATGAACTATCAGAGTACCTGTTTAAATAAAAAATAGAGAATTTTAGTTGTTGTAAAAACTTCCAATATTGCTTTTGAATATTCATATAATCTCTCCTTAATTCTATTATCGCATATTTTAATGCGACTTTCAATGATTAATATTAAAAATATATTTGTTTTTATATGCATTCTAGCTTTACATAAAGTTAGAATACAATTATAATTTGCATGAAACTATTTTAAAAAATAAATTAACAGGGTGATGCTATGAAGAAGATTGCTTTTTTTGATACCAAACCATACGATAAGATTTGGTTTGACGAAGCAAATAAAAAATATGAAATAGAATATTTTGAAGGCAAGCTAAACTCAAGAACCGCAAAAATCGCAAAAGGATGCGAGGCCGTTTGTGCATTCGTTAATGATGATGTTAATAAGGACACAATAGATATTCTTGCACAAGAGGGGGTAGAGGTTATTGCCATGCGTTGTGCAGGGTATAGCAATGTAGATTTTAAATCTGCGTATAAAAAAATCAACATTGTAAGAGTTCCTGCATATTCTCCATTTGCAGTTGCAGAGCACGCAATGGCATTGCTCCAAACTCTAAACAGGAAGTTGCACAAAGCGTATAACCGCACAAGGGACTTTAACTTTAGCTTAGTTGGGCTCACAGGAATAGACTTGCATGGTAAAACAGTTGGAGTTATAGGAACAGGTAAAATAGGAAGAGTTTTCATTGATATTTGTCGTGGATACGGAATGAATGTATTGGCTTATGACCTATATCCGGCAAAAGATACAGATATAAAATATGTAGATTTAGATACACTTTTAAAAGAAAGCGATGTAATATCTTTGCATTGTCCGTTAACACCAGAAACAAGGCATATTCTCGATGAGGATGCTTTTAAAAAGATTAAAAAAGGTGCATATATAGTTAACACATCTAGAGGTGCATTAATACACAGTACAGCACTACTTGATGCACTCAATGATGAAAAGATAAGGGGTGCGGCTCTTGATGTTTATGAGGAGGAGGGCGACTTATTTTTTGAGGACCTTTCAGGTACAATCGTAAAGGATGATGTGCTTTCTCTTTTAATCTCTCGTCCCAATGTTATTATAACATCACACCAAGCCTTTTTAACAGAAGAGGCTCTTGCCAATATAGCCTCAACAACACTGCAAAATCTTGATGAATTTTTTGAAGGCAAACCTTTAACAAATGAAGTGTGTTATTATTGTGATAAGGATAAAGTAAAGGAAGGCTGCCGCAAAAACCGAAAAGAAAGATGTTTTTAATATAAAGTAACACCTGTAAGTTTTGTGCTGTCTTGTTTATATTATTTATTATTATAAGTGTTTAGAAAAATTAAAAAGCTGGAGTAACAAACTAAATTGTGCAAATTTGTTTGTTGTATAGAGCTTGTTAAATAAAAAAACAGCTTTCTATGATTTGTTTAGCATAGAGAGCTGTTTATAGTTATTATTCAATTTATAGATTTTCACGGGTCGTGCCTGCAAAATTTATTTTAAAAAGTCATATAGGACAAATTCATATCAACATTGCCACTTATTCCAGCAACTTGTCCTTTTGATGAATACTGCCAAACATCATACTTGCCTGTATATGTGGGCTTATCTGTCCATTGTGCAAGCCAAATTACATATTGTTCAAGTTGTGATGTATTAAGCTTTGTTTCAAACCATGATTTGCTTGTATAAATTCCCGCCATATATCCGCTATTCTGTATTGTTTCACAAAAAGTTTTACAAACTATAGTACGCTGGGCTTTGCTCAGTCCATCTGCTCTTCCTGAGCCATTTCCACCGGATGTTTCTGTATCAATAAATATAGGGTATTTTATTTTGTATCCCTTTACAAGGTCAATACATTGGCTGGCTTCTTCAACTGCTTCAACTTCATTTATGGCTTGCGAGAAGTAATATATGCCAATATCAATGCCTGCGGCAGATGCACCTTTAATGTTTTTATCAAAGTAGGGGTCTTTATTAAGGGAGCCAGTGCTTCCCCAACCACGATATCCAGCTCGTATAATAGCGAATTGTACGCCAGAAGCTTTAACGGCATTCCAATCTATGTTATATTGATATTTAGAAACATCAATTCCCAAAACTCCATAGGATGCAGCAAGAACACCTTCGTTACTAAAACTATACTTTGCTCCGTTTATAACTTGATTTCCAGTAACAAAAACTCCGTTTTTATCATAATAATATCTTTTGCCATCTATGGTTTGCCAACCAGTATATTTATATGTTTCTGGTGTAATTTCTTGTTTATAAAATTGAGTTGATTGACTATAATCACCAATAGTTGCTATTATATATGTATCATTATTTTTTATGTAGAGTTTGTTGCCATTTGTATCCGAAAGTTCATTTGAAGTTGTACTGGTTGTTTCCGCAGCGGTTGTTTCTCCGCTTGTCGTTTCTGTTGTTCCTGGAACTCTAATGTTTTCAAATGCAACAAGTACATATGTTGTTTGGCTTGGGATTTTTGTAGGTGTACTTTGAACAAAATCAACAGTGTTTATCAATGTCTTTTCTTGGACCATATCTTGTGGGACTTTGCTGTCTTCCTTAACATTTGCTGTTTTATTTACTTTTTCGTTTATATCTGTAATTGCTTTGCGTTCAACTTTATTTTTCACTAAAACCTTAGCATTGTCAACGCTAACATCAAAACCTTCTAAAGCGTCAAGCTTTACACTGTATTGTCCAGCGGTTATATTGGTTACATAAATAAGTCCTTTTAAATCTTTGTTTGTATATGTGGTTTTTTTGCCAGCTTTGTCAGTAACATTTACAGTAAATGCTACCCCAAGGACATATTTACTGGTTTTACTGTCTAAAAGCTTTATCTTAAGGTCATTTTGCACCGATGAGCACGCAAGCTTTACAACTGTTGGTTCAGGAACGGGAGCTTCGGTTGTAGTCACTTCGGTGGTAGTTGGCTGCGTGGTCTGTTCCTTAGTTGTTTCGGGCTGTGTGACAATGACTTGTGCTGAAATTGCATTATTCTTTTGCATATGTACTGTTGAGATAGGCACAAATACTGAGGACAAAATCATATATATAACAGCAAAAGCCAATTGCACTGTTCTTTTCTTTTTTAATTCTTCTAACATCATTTTAAAGTATTCATTCCTAACATAGAGTTATTTTCAATAATATGTAAAAGATAAAGCATAAATGTTTTTCGACTAAAAAATATTTATATAGAGTTAATTTTACCTTTTTCGCTTATCCAATTTTAACATATATTTTGTATAAATTCTATATTTTTTAAGAAATTTTTATAAAAAATTCAAAGTAAATTAATGCTATATTATATTTGCTATTTGTAATATTAGTTTCAAAAAAGCTAATATTATATATGAGGTGTAAAAAATGAAAAATAACCTAAAAAGTCAAACAAGTCCTTACCTTTTACAGCATTCAGATAATCCTGTCAATTGGTATCCTTGGTGCGACGAAGCTTTTGAAAAGGCAAAGGCGGAGGATAAACCCATATTTTTGAGCATTGGATACAGCACTTGCCATTGGTGTCATGTGATGGCTCACGAAAGCTTTGAAGACAAAGAAGTCGCTGAGGTTTTAAATAATAATTTTATATCAATAAAGGTAGATAAAGAAGAACGCCCTGACATTGATAGCATTTATATGGCTGTTTGCCAAGCGTTTACAGGCAGTGGTGGTTGGCCAACAAGCATTTTTATGACGCCTAACCAAAAGCCGTTTTTTGCAGGTACCTATTTCCCCAAAAAATCAGACTATGGTATAGCTGGTTTTTTAGATTTAATTGTTATAATAAGTGAAAAGTGGAAAACCAACAAGGAGGATTTAATAAAATCATCAGAAGAAATATTAAATCATCTAAATATAAAATCAAATAGTAATGGTAATATTGATAATAAAATAATAGAAGATGCTGTTTCGCTATTTGAGCAGAGTTTTGATAAAGTATATGGGGGTTTTGGGAGAGCACCAAAGTTTCCAGCACCTCATAATTTATTGTTTTTAATGGATTATTATGAAACAAGCGGTGATGAGAAGGCTCTTGAAATGGCCGAAACCACTTTGCTACAAATGTATAAAGGCGGTATTTTTGACCATATTGGATATGGTTTTTCAAGGTATTCTACTGACAAATACTACCTTGTACCACATTTTGAAAAAATGCTGTATGATAATGCACTACTTTTAATTAGCTACACAAAAGCCTTTTATATTACTAAAAAAGAGATATATAAAGATGTTGCAGAAAAAACGGCTGAATATATTATGCGTGAAATGACAAGTGCAGACGGAGGCTTTTACTGTGCACAGGATGCTGACAGTGAAGGCGTTGAAGGTAAATATTATGTGTTTGAATATGATGAAATAATAAAACTACTTGGCAATGAAATTGGAAAAAAGTTTAATGCCTATTATGGAATAACAAAACAAGGCAACTTTGAAGGTGAAAACATTCCGAATTTATTAAAAAATTCTAACATTGATGATTCAATGAAAGAACATCTTTTAAAAGTTTATGAGTATAGAAATTCTAGAACCAAGCTCCATTTGGATGATAAAATATTGACCTCATGGAACTCGTTTATGATTTCAGCCTTTGCAATTATGTATCGTGTTTTTGGAGAAGAAAAATATCTTGAATCTGCAAAAAGAGCTTGCACTTTTATTGAGAAAAATTTATCAGATGAAAACACTCTTTATGTTAGTTTTCGTGAGGGTGTGCGTTCGGGCAAAGGCTTTTTAGATGACTATGCCTTTTATGTTTATGCACTGATAAATCTATATGAATCAACGCTTGATAAGAGTTATTTAGAAAAAGCAATTAATTTATGCAATAAAGCTGTGTTAGATTTTTATGATTATGAAAATGGAGGATTTTTCCTATATGGCAAGGAAAACGAACAGCTAATTTTAAGACCGAAGGAAACTTATGACGGAGCAATTCCAAGCGGTAATTCTGTTATGGCATATAATCTTGTAAAACTTTCTGAAATAACAAGTGACATTAATCTTGAAAAAACAGCAAAACAACAACTCGAATTTATGTCATCGTATTCAAGTGATTACCCTATAGGATATAGTTTTTCTCTAATTGCATTATCGATGTATCTTAATCCATATGAGCATATTATATGTGTGCTTAAGGATAAATCGGATTTAGAAAACTTTAGGGGCAAGCTAAAACTTAATGTTAATATAGAGATTTTAGAAAACCCAACCGAAGAATATAGATTGATAAATGACAGGACAACATTTTATATTTGTAAAAACCATAGCTGTTTACCAGCGACAAATGATTTTATTTATTAAGTAAAATTGACGGATACAGCTGGATAAGAGTCAGGTTTTTTAAATTGCAACTTTGTTGTAAAAAAACTAAAGTAGAAGTATAATATTGCAAAGGGGAGATTGAAATAGAATTTAGCAGAAAAAATCTAATATACGCAAAAAACAAGGTGATTAAATGAGAATATTAATAGATGCGGATGGCTGTCCTGTTGTTGATATAGTTTGTGATGTTGCAAGAAACACTGATACGGAGTGTATAATACTTTGCGATACTTCACATGTATTTTCAAAGCAGGGAGCACAGACCATAACAGTTTCAAAGGGTGCAGATAGTGTCGATTTTGCACTGGTAAATATGCTAAAACAGGGCGATATAGTAATAACGCAGGATTATGGTTTGGCGGCAATGTGTCTTGCAAGAAAGGCACTGCCAATAAATCAAGACGGTATGATTTATAATGACAATAACATAGATGCACTATTGCTCGCTAGACATAATGCAAAGAAGATACGAAATTCAGGTGGGAGGTTAAAAGGGCCTTCAAAACGAATGCAGGCTCAAAATGATGCGTTTAGACAAAAGCTTGAAAACATAATAAGTGAATTAGAAAAATAACAAAAAAGTTCCCTACAAGCATGAACTGTACCGCTTGTAGGGAACTTTTTTATTTATTTTATGATAAAACGCTGTCAAACTCAATCATTTTTTCAAATAGTTTTTCAAATCTATCTTTAGGGAAATATCCGATTTTGTTTGACACATTTACAAGAGATGCAAGAATGTTTGCATTGCCTTTTGATATTCCGAAGTGTCTACTTATTGGTCCGCTTTTTGCACTTATATTTTGTATTTTACCAAAAGGCACTATAATCGTTCTACACATAAAGATACCTGTTGTTATTACAATTCTATCGTCCAAAATGTTAAGCGCCTTAGTCTTGTGCGATGAGATTGCACACAATAATAAGAAAATAAGTACAATAACACCAATCCACCAATATCCCAAAAGGCTTGAAACAACAACAGAAATAATACCAAGTAAAATATAAGGAAGGCTAACTGGAATAAATGCAGATTTTGGTGACTTTTCACCCATATCTGAAATTACAAAATTTGGGTTAATTTCGTTTAATATAAAATCCAGTTCTTGTTTATTAACAAGCAGGCAAAAGATAGGGGCGTGGTGGTCTTCTTCGTCACCCATACCAATATTAATAAGTTCACCGTAATAAAGATGGCAAAGCCTTGCCAAAAAAGGTTGTTTTATAACTACTGCGTTTGTTTTGTTAAGAGGTAAATTGAATTGACGCTTTGTTATAAGCCCATAAGATATTATAACACGGTTTCCTAATTTGCCAATTTTAAAGTTCTGATAGCGTATAAAAGGAGAAATGCTATGCCAAATCACAGGTCCAACAAAAAACAAAATAGCAATAACAGTAGTTATTGGATTGCTATTATCAGAGGCAAAAGTATCGGTGAATTGAGAAATTAAAGCAAAAACAAAAATAATGGTAGAGAATAAAACGCCACCAACAGATATACTTAAAAGTCCATGTTTGAGAACTCTGTTTGTAGTAAATTCAAATATTGGTTTTATTTCATCAACTGTCTTGTTTTCTTGTATTTGATTTTTTTGAGAAAAGTCTTGGGTAAGTTCCTTTTTAAATTCTTCTGCAACACTTTGTGAAAAGATAAGATTAAAGTCTGTTTTTTCTGCTGTAGCAAAGGAGTTGATATCGATTTGAAGCTTATAGGTATTAAAAATACGCTCTAAAATACCTTGTTGGAAGTTAACTGTTGAAATGCTAGAAAGCTTTACGGTAGTCTTTCTTTTATTGATTATAAAATCATAGTCAACAACAATATTGTCGTCTTTAATATAAATATATGTTTTTCTCCAACGAAAAAAGTTAAAAAGAAATACAATAAGTATTATGCCAATTGTAGTGCTTATTGTAATGCGAATTACAATAAGTGAAGAAACGTCAAAACCTTCTTGCTTAATTTTTATAATTTCATCCGAAAGATTTAAAGCGACAAAAACAATTAAAATCCCAAAAGTTTTAACAGTTTTTGCAATAATGGACGAAAAGTGGCAACGAATACCCTTATCCATTATTATTCACTCCTTGCTCGTTAACAATATTGTTTATTCTATTTTTCAATTTGTCTGCAATTTCATCGGCCAATTTATTCTCCAAAAACTTAATGGCAACTACACCACCAGCAGTTGTTATAACAACTTTGCTAAGCCCAAACATTCTGTCAATAGGACCACGACTAACTTCAATTTGATGTATTCTTTCAATTGGAGCAATGCTTTTTTTTATAAACCATAGACCCTCAACTACCATAAACATTTCATCGTCAATAAAATATCGATAACGCTTGTAACGAATAATTGGAGTTACGATATCATAAATAATCATAAGTACTATTAAAACTCCAAGAGTGATATAAATGGCTGTAGGAATTTTAAATCCTTTTGACAATATTACAACTGTATTTATACCTGAGAAAGCTAAGATAACAGACCATATTATAGCGTTTAGTCTCATACATCCAATGGCCTTTTTATTAAGGGCTTTATATTGCATTGTTACACATCCTAATTTTATTTTAAAAAGCAAACATGCGGTTAATGTTCGCCGCATAAAATTCAAATTATTATAACATAGCTTATATAAAATTAACAATAAATAAACATAAAATAAATTTAATTATTATATAGTATAAGAATTAGAAATTTAGATTAAATTTTAGAATGCATATAAAAAAACAGGTTGACCATAAAGGCAACCTGTTTAAATATCGTTATTTTTTATACTTTTTATAAAGTGGTTTAAGTTTCTTGAAAACCTTTTTAAATATATCGGAGTAAAGGTCTTTATAAATCTCATGTTCTTCTAAATTTGGGCTGAATACATCTTTGATATGAACCATGGATTCGATAGCCTCATCATAATCTTTAAAAATTCCCTTTGAAACGAAAGCAACCATAGAACTTCCAAGTCCACAGGCTTCGTAAGTTTGAATACGATAAACAGGAAGTCCAAACATATTAGCTGTTATCTGGCAGATTTCATCGCTCTGTGAGCCACCACCTGCAACATATAGGCACTCAACTTTTGTCTTGCTGCGTTTTTCAAGGTTATATAAACCATCCATAAGTGCAAAGTTAAGACCTTCTATAATTGAACGATATATGTGAATTCTAGTATGAACATCAGAAAATCCGATTACAGAACCCTTTGCCTTAGGCATAGCAATACCAGGTGTAAAGTAAGGTTGAAGCATAAGTCCGTCACAGCCAGCGGGTATTTCACGGAGCCTTGCATTAAGCAATTCCTCTGGGGCAACTCCGAGCTGAGCTGCTTGTTCAACTTCTTTGTGTGCAAACTCTTGTTTGAACCATGATATTAGCCAATATCCACGATAAATCTGAATTTCGGGATTATAGTGGTCTTTTAATAATGCAGGATAAGCAGGCATAAAGCGAAGAGGTTCAATATAATTTTGGGTTGCTATTTGAACTGTTGCAGTTGTGCCAAAACTTAGAGCAGCCTTGTTGGGTGTGGTCACAGAAAGACCTAGTGTTTCACAGCCTTTATCTGAGCCTGTAGCAATAATAGGAATACCAACAGGGATACCCGTACTTTCAGAGGCCTCTTTGGTTATACCACCAATTAAATCTCCAGGTTCAACAAGGTCAACAAGCTTTTCAGGCTCAATATCAAAAAGGCAACGAGCAAGGTCGCCCGGTTCTTGCCATTTTCTGTTTTTATAGTCAAACGGAACATGGCCAATCATATTTGCAGTGGAGTCAACAAGCTTTCCAGAAAGCTTAAATGTTATGTATCCTGATAGAAAAATAAATTTGTATGTTTTTAGCCAAATATCGGGTTCAAATTCCATAATCCAGTTGCAAGCGGCAACTTTTCTTTGAATTTCAATAGCATCTCTTATACCAACAGCACGGAATGCTGCCTCTCTGGATTTTGGTAATGGTTTTTTACCGCTAGTTTCACGCTTATCAAGCCAAAGAATCATATCACGAAGTGGTACGCCATTTTTATCAACACAAATATTACTGTCACGAATAGTTGTGCTTGTAACTGCAATAATATCGTTCCAAAGGTCACCAGCGCTATTTTTTAGTGCAAGGCTAACCTCGCTTATTGCATCCCAATAAAAATCAGGCTTTTGCTCCGCCCAGTTTGGGTTTTTTGAAAAATAAGGCGGATTGAATTTCTTCTGGGCTTTCAAAACGATATCTCCAGAAGGGTTAACGAGCAGTGCACGGGCACTTTGAGTACCAATGTCAAAGGTTAACACAAGTGGTATAGACATGTAAAAACACTCCCTTTATTATTCTTCCATACACGGACATTTAAAGCATACGCCCTATAACATATGTATGCAAAATCGTTATTATAAACAATATTTAATTGCATTCAGAGTTATATCTCACAAGTTTAACTATACACTCCCCATAATTTGATGTCAACAACAAGCTTGTTCGTACAACCAAATTAGACTTTTTCAATGAAATATATGCAACTTTGTTAGGCAGTATGCTTATAAAAAGCATTAAATTTTTTTGAAAAATAGGGTTGTTAAACAAATAACAAACATAAAATGCATTATAAGAAAATAGTTGTATTACTTTTTAATGAATATTTACTCTATTGTTCTTTTATAATCAATTTTAATATATTACGACGGTAGTGAGTTAAGTTTATATAGAAAAAACCTATTACATAATATTCTTATAGAACTTAATTTTATATTTTAATCTTTTTCAAACAAAAGCTTTTCTACATCGTCATAAAGCACCTCCACAAAACATATTATTGAACGATATGGAATACGGGAGGGTTAAGATTGAAAGGCATAGTAGAAGAGAGAGCAGTAGAGCTTGGTGAATATATAGTTGAGAACAAGGCGACGGTAAGGGCTACAGCAAAAGTATTTGGATTATCTAAAAGTACGGTACATACGGATGTTTCTGAGCGACTGCGTAAGCTTAATCCACAGCTTTATACAGAGGTGCGTGAAGTTCTTGATGTTAATAAGGCACAAAGACATATA
>RZYX01000034.1 GCA_009930155.1 Clostridia bacterium
TCCATATACTGTATTCATAAGGAAGAGAATATGATAAAATTAATATATATAGTATTAATATGAAAGTAGTTTTTGAATACAAATAGCTAAGGTGATTGATATGGGATTTTTCAACAAAAAATCGAATAGTGAAGCTGTCGAAAATGAAGAAGTTATTGAAAAGAAAATACAACATGTTGATCTTAATAAGGTAGTTTCAATTTATATTACAGTTAATGATAAATTCTTTTCATCAAGATTTTTTATGGGAAAGAAGCGTAATGGCGTTAATTATGAAATTGTTATTGGAATAAAAGAAAGTGATTTAATAAGACAAAATGATTGTTTGGAATTAACATATAACTTAATAAACTCAGACAGATATGTTCAAAAAGGTTTTGTTGTTGAAAAAGATAATCAATTAATTACAGTTTCGTTAGATACAGAAGTTGTAAAGTTACAAGAGAACAGAAGAAGTGTAAAGATGTGCTCTGAACTACAAGGTTCAGTATCTATTTTAGAGAAGAACATAAATGTTGAACTTAAAAATATTTCAATAGGTGGCACATTTATTTCAACCAATTACAATTTGCCTGTTAACCATTCGATTAAATTATATATTGATGAATTAGATATTAATTTAACGGTAATAACTTTAAGGCAAGATGTCAATAATTATGGTGTAATTTTGGGATACGGTTGTAGGTTTGACAATATGACACAAAGAGATGAAGAAATAATTTCACAATATATAAATTCCTGTTTAAGTAAAGAAAGAGAGACTTTAAGGTCTAGGGACGTTTACAACTATATCTTTGATGATTTTTACAATAAATAAAAATTGTATCAAATTTAATTATTGCATTTTTAAAAAATAGTGTTATGCTGGATTTAGCTGTTATCATAGTGCTTTAAATAGGTCGAGTTTTTGTGGCGTGGCTCATCAAATTGACCTTGCAGAAATTTTGCAGGAGAATGATAATATTAATCTGGAGGGCTGTAATGCAAAGCCGTTTTGAGAGTTTAAGAGAAGAGTATAAAACATTTATATATAATGGATATAAGCTGTCACAGGGTGACGGTTTTATTGAGGTTGAATACGATTTTGAAATGGGTGACATTAAATTTGCACCAACAACAAAGATAAGAACGCAGAACCTCAATATAGTCAATGATTATGATAGCGATATGGCAAAGAATATTATTTTTAGCCTTGGAATGGTGGAGCTTGTAAGTTACTGGAAATGTGCTTGTCCACCACAAATTATTGTGCGTTGCGGTGAATTGTCTGAAAATGATTGTAATTGGTGGAAAAAGCTTTATTACAATGGATTGGGTGAGTTCTTTTATAAAAACGGAATTCAAACAGATTTTGATAGTTTTGTAAGAATAGATGCAAAAGAGAAAATAAGAGAAGTTTTATACCCTTTTAAAAAGAGCGGAAAAAACATTGTTCCTGTTGGCGGTGGCAAGGATTCGGTTGTTACAATGGAACTTTTAAAGCAGTGTAAGGATGATAATTATTGCTTTACAGTTAACGACCAGCCAGCACGGGAAGAGTGTGCAAATGCCGCAGGGTACGGTGACGATAGGATAATTAAAACTTATCGTAAAATTGATGATGAGCTTTTAAGGCTTAATTCACAAGGATTTTTAAATGGGCACACGCCTTTTTCTGCAATTGTTGCATTTCTTGGACTCTATTGTGCATATCTAATTGGTGGAGAATACATTGTGCTTTCAAATGAGTCCAGTGCAAATGAAGGTAATATAGAAGGCACAGAAATTAACCATCAATACTCCAAATCTTTTGAGTTTGAATGCGATTTTAATAGTTATGTTAAAAAGAATATAACTAAAGATATTAAATATTTTAGCCTTCTTCGTGCGTTTAACGAGTTACAGATAGCTAAACAATTTTCAGCACTATCCAAGTTTCATAGTGTTTTTAAGAGCTGTAATGTTGGGAGCAAAAAAAATATATGGTGTGCGAATTGTGCAAAATGCCTTTTTGTTTATATAATTCTTTCACCATTTCTTAGCCAAGAGGATTTAATAAAAATCTTTGGAGAGAACTTGTTAGACAAAGAAGAGCTTAAAGATATTTTTGACGGACTTGTTGGATTTTCAAGTGTTAAGCCATTTGAATGTATAGGAACAAAAGGTGAGATTAATGCAGCACTTGCAAAGACTTGTGAAAATATAAAAATTAGTCATCAAGATTTGCCATTATTACTTGAATATTATGGAAAAAAGGTAGATAATTTAAGTAGCGTAGAATTTAATATTTTAATAGAAGATTTTAATAATGAGAACAACGCTCCACAAAAATTCAAGACATACTTAAGGGAGATGTACGACTATGTCGCAAGCGTATAAGTATTTTGAAAACAAGAGGGTACTTATCCTCGGATTTGGTAGAGAGGGTCGTTCAACCTACAATTACATTAGGAAGTATCTGCCAAACTTGCCACTTGCAATAGCAGACCAGAACCACATTAATGTTGATGATGAAAACACAGTTTGCATCTGTGGCGATGATTATTTGGCGGCTATTAATGATTATGAAATTGTCATGAAAAGCCCGGGTGTTTCTGTGCGGGATGTACATATTGACGATAGTGTTGATGTGACTTGTCAAATGGAATTATTTTTGAAATTTGCACCATGCAAAAAAATTGGAATAACAGGGACAAAGGGTAAAACCACAACTTCAACATTGACATATATGATGCTTAAAGCTGCGGAGGTTGACACTTGTATTATTGGAAATATTGGTGTTCCTGTGTTTGAAATGATTGATTCTGCTGAGGGATTGGTTGCTGTTATTGAAATGTCGTCACATCAGCTGGAATTTGTAAAAACTTCTCCCGATGTTGCGATAATAACAAACCTTTATCCAGAACATCTTGACCATTACCATGGCTTTGAAGGTTATGTAAATGCAAAACTTAATATAATTAGAAATCAAAAGGCTGAAGATATTTTTATCGCCAATGCAGACCAAGACATTAAAGAGTTTACTGATATGACTATTAAAGCCAAGCAAATTGGAGTTTCTGTAAATGCTGATGAGGAAAATGAGTTTTTGGGTAAACTTGCAAAACTTAATTCTCATCTTAAAGGTAGGCACAACGCACAGGATATCTTCTTTGCGGCTGCCGCTGCAAGCATTTTTGGTGCTAGTAATGCGGCAATAGAAAAAGGTGTTGCACAGTTCTATGGTATTCCTCATAGAATGGAGCTTGTTGGCAAATTTAAAGGGATAAAATTTTATAATGATTGTATAGCAACAATTCCAACTGCTGTTATGTTGGCTGTTGACGCACTTGAAGATGTTGATACACTGATAATTGGTGGAATGGATAGAGGAATTGATTACAGTAGCTTTATAACAAATCTTGTTGAAAGCAGAATTAGTAATATAATATGCCTGCCTGAAACAGGGTATAAAATAGGAAAAGAGCTTGAAAAGTTTAATAAAAATAAAGTCTTTTATGCCGATGATATGGACACTGCAGTAGAGATATCATTTAAAAAAACAGGTGAGGGTAAAAGTTGTTTGCTTTCTCCTGCTGCATCGAGCTATAATCGTTATAAAGATTTTGAGGAAAAAGGCAACCACTTTAAAGAGCTTGTAAAGCAATATAGTTTAACAAATGTTTGATTTTTAAAAGAACTAAACTATAAATTAGGTAATCACATAGTAAAAATAAATTTTGTTATTTAGAAATACCATCGATTATCGGCGGTATTTCTTTTTTTGAAAATGAAGATACTAAAACGAGAGATATAGTGAATCTTTGTTAAGTTATCTGGAAGGAAGTAAAATATGAGTATTGTAAACCCACGAATATCAAATAAACTTAATCAGATAGACGGGTTTTATTCCTATGCACAAGATTATCTATTAGAAGAAATGACGATTTCTGAAATAAAGGTTTGTGAAGAACAAAACAAAGATGAAGATTTTTCAAAAATTGAAATTCGAAATAGCTTTTTTGAAAACTGCATATTTTGTAGTTGTAATTTTGAAAATGCAAGCTTTATTGATGTTGTGTTTAAGTCTTGTGATTTATCAAATAGTAATTTTACGGGTTCATATTTTGAACGCTGTAAGGTTATATCTTGTAAATGTATGGGGATAGAAATGGGAGATTCTGTTGTAAAGCAAACTGTTTTTGAACATTCAAATTTACAGTATTCGTATTTTGATAATACTAAATTGTCAGATGTTTTATTTGATAATGTTGATTTTACGGAATCGTCTATGGTTGAAACAAAACTGAAAAGATTTGAAGCGGTGGGCTGCAAATTTGTTAATAACAACTTTTTTAAAACATTGCTGGAAAAGGTTGATTTTTCAAAGAGTGAGTTTGTTGCACCAACTGTATCTACGCCACCCGTTGAGCTAAAGGGAGCAATTATCAATATGTTTCAAGCTGCTGATTTGATTGGACTTTGGGGCGTTATTGTAAATTAGCAGAGATTTATTAGTATGACAAAAAAAGGCCTACTGTTAGATTTAAGCTAACAGTAGGCCTTAATATATATCAATTATAATGTTAATTATCATAACTTCCATAGATAACCATAGTGTCTAAAATATGGTCTTGGGTGGCCTTTTGAAAAGAATCCAAGGAATATCCGTTTGAAAGTTCAAGTTCTGCATCAAGAGCATAAATAGTTATAACATATTTGTGAGTTTTATCGGGCGGGGTAGGTCCACCATATCCAATCGTTCCAAAGCTGTTTTTGCCTTGTATTATTGAATCTTTCATATCTATACTTGCGTTTGCAGAAATGTCGTCGGGGATTATGTTACAGGCAAGCCAATGTATCCATTCATATCCGCACAGTGGCTTTGAGTCTGGGTCTGTCATTGTTATTGCATAGCAGACTGTACCTTGGGGTTTGGAGGTGACCGAAAGGGGGATGGAACGAGTGGGTATGCTGTTTGAAATTTGCGAACCTCTTTTGCCATATTCATCTTCAATCTTACCATTTGTTATTGCACTACTTGTAATTTTAAGGTCTTGCTCTTTTGTGGTTTGCGTTGAGCTAATAATATTTTCTATATTTTTTGAAGTTGTAGTACTTGTTTTTTCATCGCTTTTAGTTGAACAGGCACAAAGACAAATAATAAAGCTCAGGGTTAAACAAATCAAACCAATATATTTTTTCATAAATACCATTCCTCTAAAATATTTTAAGTTTTGCATATTAAAATTAGGCAGATATAAAATCTGCCTAATCTAGTAAATTAATATAAATAAATTTTATGCTTTGCCTTCACAACCAAGAACAGTTCTAATTTTACGCTCAACCAT
This sequence comes from Clostridia bacterium, assembly GCA_009930155.1. The sequence continues at coordinate 5,310 of RZYX01000034.1, forward strand.
TTGCTCGATTGCTACACGACCGGGTTTTAAATACTGCCTAGGGTCAAAGTCGGTTGGGTTTTCAGCTATATGCTTTCTAACTGCAGCTGTCATTGCAAGGCGTAAGTCAGAATCAATATTGATTTTGCAAACAGCCATTTTTGCAGCCTCTCTGAGCATATTTTCAGGAATGCCAATTGCATGAGGTAAATTTCCTCCAAAGGTATTGATTTGGTCAACAAACTCTGGGATAACAGAACTTGCGCCATGCAAAACAATTGGGAAGTAAGGCAGTCTTTCTTCAACATCTTTGAGAATGTCAAAGCGAAGCGTAGGCTTTTGATTTGGCTTGAATTTGAATGCACCGTGGCTTGTGCCGATAGCTATGGCAAGTGAGTTAACTCCTGTGCGAGTAACAAAATCATATACTTGGTCAGGATTTGTATAAGATGCGTCTTTATCAGATATATTAACGTCATCCTCTATACCTGCAAGTTGCCCAAGTTCACCCTCAACATCAACACCACGCTCGTGTGCATAATCAACAACTCTGCGTGTTACTTCAACATTGTCTTCATAAGAGAGATGCGAGCCATCAATCATAACGGATGTAAATCCACCATCAATACAGCTTTTGCAAATTTCAAAGTCAGAACCATGGTCTAGATGTAATGCGATTGGGAGATCGGTGTCAGTAATAGCGGCTTCAACTAATTTCATAAGATAAGTATGAGAAGCGTATTTGCGTGCACCTGGAGATACTTGCAAAATTAAGGGGGCGTTACAATTTTTTGCGGCTTGGGTAATGCCCTGAATAATTTCCATATTATTAACATTAAACGCACCAACAGCATAGCCGCCATCATACGCTTTTTTAAACATCTCTTTTGTAGTAACAAATGGCATAGAAACACCTCTTTATATATATTATAAATTTATTATACCCTAATATAAATACATTGTCAAAGAATAAAAAATGTGATAAAATATTGCTATTGACTAAAAAGGCAGTGATAATATGGAATATAATTATTCAAATAAAATATCAGGTCTTGCACCGTCGGCAATCAGGGAAATATTAAAGTTTACATCTGACCCAGAAGTTATTTCCTTTGCTGCAGGAAATCCTTCGCCAGAGGCTTTTCCTATACAAGAGGCGCAGATAATTTCAAAAAGAATTTTTGAAACTTGTCCTGTAGAAGCACTTCAGTATGGAGTGACGGAAGGCTATGCTCCACTTCGCAAAAAAATTGCATCTGATATGAAGCAAAAGCATAATATAGGCAAGGATTTTGATGGAATTATCATTACAAGTGGCGCACAGCAGGTAATGGATTTGGCTACAAAAATTCTTTGCAATGAAGGTGATTTAATAATCTGTGAAGAACCATCTTTTATAGGTTCCCTCAATTGCTTTAAATCATACGGAGCAAAACTGTGTGGAGTAAAAATTGATTCTGACGGAATGAATCTTGAAATACTTGAACAAAAACTTAAAGAAAATAAAAATGCAAAATTTATATATACAATTCCTAATTTTCAAAATCCATCAGGAGTTACAATGTCTTTTGAAAAGCGTAAGGGACTTTATGAGCTTGCAAGGAAGTATGACAAAATTATTCTTGAAGACAATCCGTATGGTGATTTGCGTGTTGCGGGTGAACACATTCCATCAATCAAAAGTATGGATGAAGATGGCAGAGTAATTTATGCTGGTTCGTTTTCAAAATTATTTTCACCTGGAATTCGTGTTGGATATGCAATTGCTCCAAACGAACTTCTTGCAAAGATGATTGTTGGAAAGCAGACAAGTGATGTTCACACTCCCGTGTTTTGTCAGATGCTTGTTTATGAATGGCTTGAGAATTATGATATCGATGAGCATATAAAAAAGATGCAGGATATATATAGAAAAAAAATAAATTTAATGTGTGACATGATTGATGCAGAGCTTTCTGATTTTGTCACATATGTTCGTCCGCAAGGAGGCTTGTTCCTTTGGGCAAAACTGCCTGACGGTGTTGATGTGACAGAGTTTTCTAAAAAAGCTGTTATGAATAAGGTCGCGGTTGTTCCAGGCACAGCGTTTATGACAAGTGAAGATGTTCCAACGCAGTATATCAGGCTTAACTTTTCTACTCCGTCAGATGATGATATAGTAAAAGGAATAAAAATACTCGCAGAGCTTGCAAAAGAATATAAATAGGATTTGAGAGATTAAAATGGAAAATATAGAGAAGAAAAAGAAACTATTTAGTGCTATTCAGCCCAGTGGCGTGCCAACCCTTGGCAACTATTTGGGCGCTTTAAAAAATTGGTCGAATATGTGTGATGAGTTTGACTCTGCATTTGCAGTTGCAGACCTTCATGCAATAACTGTAAGGCAGGAGCCAGCAAAACTGCGTAATCAAACTTTAGAAATGTATGCTCTTTTGCTTGCCGTTGGTCTTGACCCACAAAAAAATATAATTTTTGTTCAAAGCCAAGTGCCAGAACACGCACAGCTTTCGTGGATTCTTAATTGCTACACACAGTTTGGCGAAATGTCAAGAATGACACAGTTTAAAGACAAGTCTGCTACCCATGCAGATAATGTTAATGTTGGACTTTTTGCATATCCTGCACTTATGGCGGCGGATATTTTGCTTTATCAAGCTGATTTTGTGCCTGTTGGAGTTGACCAAAAGCAACATCTTGAAATCACAAGAGATATTGCCACAAGGTTTAATGGGATTTATGGGAATGCATTTAAAGTTCCAGAACCATATATAGGTAAGCAGGGCGCAAAGATAATGTCGCTGCAAGAACCCACAAGAAAGATGAGCAAGTCGGACACAAATATAAAATCATTTATTTCTATACTTGATAATAAAGATATTATTTTGAAAAAATTCAAGAGTGCAGTAACGGACTCAGAAGCATGTGTAAGGTATGCAGACGGCAAGGATGGAGTAAACAATCTTATGGGAATTTACTCGTGTTGCACAGGGCTTGATTATGATGCAATTGAGAAAGAATTTGCAGGCAAGGGATATGGTGACTTTAAGGTTGCTGTTGCAGAGGCTGTTATTACAGAGCTTGCTCCTGTGAGGGAAAAATATACACAGCTTATGGCGGACAAGGTGTATCTTTCGCAGTGTGCTACACAGGGTGCACAGCAGGCAAGTAGAATTGCAGAAAGAACTCTTTCAAAGGTTATGAAAAAAGTTGGCTTTTATCAGGGATAATAAATAATCACTCTATTGTAGAAATATTGAATTTTAATTAATGTACTGACATCGTTTGTTTCGGTGTCAGTTTTGTTTTTATTGAATTCTTTATTGAAATTATATCATTTTTAAAAACTTTTATATGTGTGTATTTTTTCATTGTCCGTTTTTGTTGGATCTGTTTACAAAGTATAATAGCAGTTGATTTTTTATATGGTTAAATTTTCTAATAAATGAAATTTTTAGAAATATAAATGTTATATAATTAAATTGTAATTGTTAAGTATATAATTATAACATAATTCTAATATTATAATGATGAAAAATAATGCTAAAAAAGGTTTGAAGGACTTGGCTTTTTCTTGACTTTAGATGCTTATTAGATTAAACTTAAAAGGTAGAAAAATAATACCTTTGGGGGTGGGCCTGTGGACGGCGCAGACGGTAGTACGTATAGATTGATTTACAAATTGAATATTGCGCTGATTCATGCGGACTGATCATTCTCGTTGTTTAAATTGCAAACGGCTTCTATGAGTGTTCTCTTGTTTCGGTAATTGAAGGGGGAACTCATGATGGAAAAGAATAACTTTGAAAATCTTTTTAATCTCCTTGAGCAAGGGGATTTTTCTAATTTAAAGAAACAACTTTCAGAGATGAATGTTGTTGATATTGCAGAGTTTTTAGAACTGTTGGAGAAAAAACAGCTTGTAAGAGTTTTTAGGATTTTACCAAAAGATATTTCAGCAGATGTATTTTCGTATCTCGAATCCGACAATCAGGTAGATATAGTAGGCTCAATAACAGATAATGAATTGGGCACACTTGTTGGGGAATTGTTTTTGGACGATGCGGTTGACTTCCTTGAGGAGGTTCCTGCAAATGTTGTTACCAGAGTGCTGGCAAATACAGACCAAAAGACAAGGCAGACAATCAACACTTTTTTGAAATATCCTGAGAATTCTGCAGGAAGTATAATGACCAACGAAATGGTTGAACTGCATGACAGATTCACTGTTGCACAGGCAATTTCACATATTCGTTCCACAGGTGTGGACAAGGAAACAATATATAGCTGTTATTGCATTGATAATAGTCGTCATTTGATTGGAACCGTTTCACTTAGCGATTTAATCTTTAATAACGAAGGTGCGTTTATTAAAGATATAATGTATGACGATGAACAAATTATTTGTGTAAACACTATGGATGATCAGGAGTATGTTGCAGACATTGCAAAAAAATATGACTTTTTAAGTATTCCTGTTGTGGATAACGAGAAAAGGTTAGTTGGCATTATCACTATTGATGACATCGTTGATATTATCGAAGAGGAGAACACAGAGGATTTCGAAAAGATGGCGTTGCTTAAGCCATCTGATGATGAATATTTAAAAACAAGCGTTTTAAAACTGGTAAAAAATAGAATTGTATGGCTCCTTATCCTTATGGTTTCTGCTACTATTACAAGCCATATTATTGAGGGCTATGAAAATATGCTGGCAGTTGTTGCTGGTCTTACAGCCTCTATTCCAATGCTTATGGGAACGGGAGGAAATGCGGCAAACCAAACTTCAACGCTTACTATTCGTGGTATGGCACTTGGTGAAATGGAAATTAAGGATTACCCAAAAATATTGTTTAAAGAGATTAGGGTAGGTCTTCTTTGCGGAATTATTCTTGCTGTTGTTAATTTTGGCAGGATGTGGCTCTTAGGTAGCTTGGGCGGTTCATCTGTTTATCTTGTAACATGTATGGCAATGTTTTTTGCAATAGTCGTTGCAAAGTCAATAGGATGTACGCTGCCTGTTATTGCAAAAATTTTAAAGCTTGACCCTGCACTTATGGCTGGTCCGATGATTTCAACAATGGTTGATGCACTTACGCTTATAATTTATTTTTCACTTGCAAAGGCGTTTTTAATCTAAAAATATTATAATAGAGGCAGTTTGTGTAAGTGGATAATAAGCTTATATAGGCTGCCTTTTTAGTTGGCTTTTACCAATGTTTGACTTTACTTTATCTTACTAATATGATAAACTCTTATCGAGATATAAATAAAGGAGAAATATTATGAAAAAATTTGTTAAATTATCAGCATTATCACTTGCTCTTGTTATGGCTTTTGGTGTTTTATTAGTAGGATGTAGCAAGCAAGAATCATTTACAGTAGGCTTTGACGCAAGCTTTCCACCTTATGGATATAAGGATGATAATGGTGATTATGTTGGCTTTGATATTGACCTTGCAAAAGAAGTTGCAAAGCGTAACGATTGGGAAATTAAGCTTCAGCCAATTGATTGGGATGCAAAAGATATGGAGCTACAATCAGGCACAATTGATTGTATTTGGAATGGATTTACAATCAACAATCGTGAAGAAGATTACACTTGGTCGGATGCTTATGTTGATAACAGTCAAGTAGTTGTTGTTAAGAAAGATAGCGGCATAAAGACTCTTGCTGATTTGAAAGATAAGAATGTTGCAGTTCAAACTGACTCTTCTGCACAGAATGTTTTAACATCTGAGGAAGACAACCAAAAGATGCTTGACCTTGCTGCAACTTTTAAGGAACTTCAAATTGTTCCTGAGTATAACACTGCATTCTTGAATCTTGAGTCCGGTTTATCTGACGCAATTGCAATGGATATTGGCGTTGCTGAATATCAGATTGAAAGCCGTGGAGACGCATTTGTAATTCTTGATGAGCAACTTGCAACAGAACAATATGGTATTGGCTTTAAGCTTGGCAATACAGAGCTTCGTGACCAAGTTCAAAAGACTCTTGATGAAATGAAAAAGGACGGAACATTCCTTGAGATTGCAAAGAAGTGGAATCTTCAAGACAGTATTATAATTGCTGAATAAAAAATATATAGCTATTATTTAAACAATCTTTAGGGCGGATGAGAAATTGTCCGTCCTAATTTATATTTTTATAAAAATTCGTTTTGAAGGGGTAGCAAATGGATTTATTAACATTAACACAACAGCTTGCTACAGGAATGGTAACAACTGTAGAATTGTTTTTGCTCACGCTTATATTATCGTTGCCGCTTGGCCTTGGTATAGCTTTTTGCAGAATGTCAAAAAATGCTGTGGTAAAAGGCATAGCAAAAATATATATTTCGATAATGCGTGGAACACCTCTTATGTTGCAGTTACTTGTGGTGTATTTTGGACCCTACATGATTTTTGGTATAAATATCAGCTCGGAATATCGTTTTCCTGCGGCTGTAATAGCTTTTGTAATTAACTATGCGGCATACTTTGCAGAGATTTATAGGGGCGGAATAGAGTCGATTGAAGAAGGCCAGTATGAGGCGGCTCATGTTCTTGGTTTTGGTAAAACTCAAACCTTCTTTAAAATTATTTTACCACAAGTTATAAAGCGTATTTTACCGTCCGTTACAAATGAAGTTATAACACTTGTAAAGGATACATCGCTTGCATATGCCATTGCAGTAACAGAAATGTTTACTCTTGCAAAGCAGATTGCTGCGGCACAAACATCAATGATGCCATATCTTGCCGCAGGTATTTTCTATTATATATTTAATTTTATAGTTGCATTTGGCATGGAAAAGTTAGAGGATAAATTAAACTATTATAAAAACAAGTGAGGTGTGGAAATTGAAACTGCTTGAAATAAACAATCTTCGTAAAGAGTTTGACGGTCTTGAGGTTATTAAGGACATATCACTTAGTGTTGAGCAGGGGAAGGTATTAGCCATTATAGGACCATCGGGTTCTGGCAAATCTACACTTTTGCGTTGTGCAACAATGCTTGAAACATCAGATGCAGGCGAAATAAAATATATGGATGATTATTTGGTCAGGGCAGATGAAAATGGTAAAACAGTTTATGCGGATAAGGAAAAGCTAAAAAAAATTCGTTCACGCTTTGGGTTAGTTTTTCAAAATTTCAATTTATTTCCACATTTTTCGGTTATGAGAAATATAACAGAAGCACCAATCTATATAGCGGGGCAAAGCAAAGAGCAGGCTAAGAAAACAGCTATGGATTTGCTAACAAAAATGGGGCTAGAAGATAAGGCAGATGCTTATCCTTGCCAGCTTTCAGGCGGTCAGCAACAGCGTGTGTCAATAGCTAGAGCACTTGCCCTGAGTCCACAGATATTGTTTTTTGACGAGCCAACCTCGGCCCTTGACCCAGAACTTACGGGAGATATATTAAAGGTAATTAGGGACCTTGCAGAGGAACATATGACAATGGTTATAGTAACGCATGAAATGAATTTTGCAAGGCAGGTTGCCGATTATATTGTCTTTATGGATGGCGGTGTAATTGTGGAGCAAGGTGAGGCAGAGGATGTCATAAATAATCCTCAATCTGAAAGACTGCAAAATTTTTTGAACAAGGTTAACAATAAATAATTAGCGTGCCACTTTTGCACCACACTTTTTTGTTTGCTGATTTATTCTAGTGTTGGAGATGGTATTGAGTTATGAAGCCGAAATCGGATATAAGGCTTTGGAATTTTGATTATTTAAAATTCTTTTGTGTTCTTTGGGTCATTTTAACACACAGTGATTTTACAGATGACCAGAGAGAAATGTTTTTGTTTCCATATATGATTGATATGGCAGTTCCCATATTCATGATAATAACTGGGTATATGAGCTCGCTTTCTATTGAAAAAAGACAAATAAAAATTACAAGGCAATACTTTACGAGCGGTACAGCGCTTAGGAAAATCCAAGCAGTTCTATTGCCGTTTGTATTTGCGTATGTTTTAGAAGTTTTTATTTATCTTGCTTTTTTTGATGTATCAATAAATAAGTATTTTTTGCTGGAATTATTAAAATATGACAACATGGGGCCTGGCTCTTATTATACACCTGTACTGATTCAGTTGCTTTTGCTTTTTCCAATAATTTATTTCTTTTATATAAAGAAACCAGTTGTTACAAGTATTGTTGTTGTTGCCACAGAAGTTATTTTTGAAGTTTATAAAACATCATCAGATATGCCAATCGAAATATACAGATTAATTTGCTTGAGATATATCGTTTGTATACTTCTTGGTATAATTTTATATCATAACAGGGAGTGCCTAAGGAATAAAATATATTATTTGGTTGCTATTCCAAGCATTGCTTTTATATATGTTGTTTCATATACCGAATATGAAACATATGTGTTTGATGCATGGATAACTACCGCGATGCCAACAAATTTATGGGCTTTTGTATTAGTTCTTTTAGGAATCAATTATTTTAAGAAATTGCCCAATATGTTGCATAAGGTAGTTACGAGAATAGGCAGGGGAACATATTATATTTTTTTGACACAGATGGTCTGGTTTAGTTTTGAATTGGATAAAAATATATCAAGTTTGACTGTTGCAGTGCTTTTGAATATTTTTGTTTGCATTAGTGGAGGTTTGTTAGTTGAAACTATTGCGAACAAGACCAAAAAAATTATGTGCAATAAAAAAATAAAGATAAAAGAATAGAAGATAAAAACAGAATAAGAGTTAATAAAAGCCAGAACAAATTAATGTTCTGGCTTTTATCTATGTCTATTATATTTTACCAGTTGAGCCAAATCCACCTGTGCCTCGCTGTGTATCGTCCAGAGAATCGCACTTCATAATTTGAGGTAAATCAATTGGGTGAATAACTAACTGAGCAATTCGTTCGTTTGGTTTTATCTCATAGTCTTCGTCAAATTGATTAATCAGCCCTATTTTAATTTCGCCTCTGTAATCGCTGTCGATTACGCCAACGCTGTTTAAAAGACTGATTCCGTGCTTTATTGCAAGTCCACTTCGAGCATAAACCATTGCAGCAAACTCACGAGGGATAGATATGGCAATTCCTGTTGGGATTATTGCGTGACCTCGTGCAGGGATTATAACAGGCTCTTCGATGCAGGCACACAAATCCATTCCCGCACTACCATTTGTCGCCCGATGTGGAACAACGGCGTTCTTGTGTACTTTCATTATTTTTAAAACCATATTTTATTCAACTCCCCTATAATAAAGACCGCGTGTAAGCTCATTATCAAAGCTTTTGTTGGTTTGATATGCATCTATTATTTTTTCACATTCATCCGCAGATTCCTTTGTGAAAAACAAAATCATAAAGTCGATGTTATCCAATTCTTTTAATCTTTCTGCCATATAAATTGGACGAGAGTTTAGAATTTCAGAAAATCCATTTGTGCAAACAATTGGGAACTGAACTCCGAGCCTGTCTGTTAACACAGCGTTGTGGTCACATTGGCTACAATCCCTTGCATTATTTGCAGGGCAGTTGCGAGTTAGCATAAGAGGAAGCCTGCCATAGGTTATAAGTCCTCTTTGGATATTTACGCCCAGAGTGGATGCTTTTTTTAGAGTTATTTCGGGAGAAAGCACGCATGAGTTTGCACCAAGCTCTTCTACCATCTGCAAAGAGGCAGAATTATAAATGTTGAGTGATGAGCCACCCATAATTTTTATTCCAACATCTTTTGCTATTGCAACGGCATCAAGAGTTCCACAGTATGCAAATGACACGCCGCATTCTTTTGCACTCTCTAGTGCTTTTTTTATGTTGTCTTGTGTACCGAAGATTCCACGGGGAATTTCGACACCTACAGGAATTTTGCCTTTGCATAGCTTTTCAAGATTGCTTTTTGGGGTTGAAAGGGGAACAATAATTCCACAAGCATTACCCAAATTTTGGGGGATTTGCTCTGCGTTTGCAAAGCGTAAAAAAGTATCCATAGATGTACTTTTGTGTGTACCAAAATCAAGGGATATTTTGGTAAATTCCTTTGGAACAATCTTTGAAATTCTTTGCTCAAGCTGTTCAAGAACCACTCTGCGAAGGGAGTTGATAGCAGATACTGGAACAAAAACATTGTCATCAATATCTATGAAAATATCGTTTGCAAAAAATGGGGTACCACCACACTTTTGCAATTGAACATTTATTGAATTTTCGTCTGTTGCACGATTTTGAGCCGCTTGGGCTGAAACATCTGACTGCTCAAAAATCTGGATTCCACAGCAAGAGGCAGAAAGCGAAATAGGTTCATCAATGTTTGCATTAAATGCAAAGTCAATGGCAACCTTTTGAATGTCATGGCGATAAAGAGATGCAAGTGATGAAAGTGCGGCAGGGGTAGAGGTTATATCTTCCTTTTGCCGTGTGCCAAACATATCTTTGCCGAGATTTGCTTCAAGGTATCCTCGAGTAAAACCAGAGCGGGAAAAAACAGCACGCAAATCATTTTTTAAACTCTCATCTATTTTTCCACTTAAAGATTGCTTGCACGCTGTAACAGCAGCTGCAACATACTCTGGGCGTTTCATTCTACCTTCAATTTTAAAAGAGGTTATTCCAGCTTTTACAAGTCTTGGAATATCTTCAATTATTGATAAATCCTTAAGGCTAAGGTCAAATCCTGTGCCACCTTCAACGCCAAAAGGTAAACGGCAAGGCTGTGCACACAAGCCTCTATTTCCACTTCTACCACCAAGCATAGCGCTCATATAGCATTGGCCAGAAACGCTCATGCACAAAGCTCCATGAACAAATACCTCAAGCTCGATTGGAGATGATTTGCAAATTGCTTTAATCTCACTTATGGACATTTCTCGTGGCAGAATAGCCCGTGAAAACCCAATAGAATGCAGTAAATCTACCCCAAAGCTTGTTTGCACAGACATTTGAGTAGAGGCAAAAATAGGAATACTAGGAGCAGCAGATTTAACAAGCCGTGCAACCCCTAAATCTTGTATAATAAATGCGTCTGCACCAATGGCACAGCCGCACTCAATTACAGATAAAGCATTATTAAATTCATCGTCTGAAACGATGGTATTGAGTACGATATAAACCTTAACATTTCTTGTGTGACAATATGAAACGGCATCTCTAAGCTCATCAAAAGAAAAGTTTGTGGCATTACGCCTTGCATTTAGCAATTGCGAGCCAAGATAGACAGCGTCAGCACCACAGCGAACAGCAGCAGATAGTGAGTCTACCCCACCTGCTGGAGCAAGAATTTCAATATTATTCATGATTAAAAGCTCGTTGTATTACTGGATGAATTCGAACGCAAAGACTGAAGCTCACGGTTAAGGCGTTCTATGTCACGCCTTGCAACTTCTGCCTCCATTTTGTAACGGGCAGAGTCCTCAAGATACTCTTTAATTTGGCTACGGAGGTTGTCCGCACTGTCAACAGCTTTTTTAGCAGTGTCAGAATACTCTAATGCTGCAAGAATGGCAGCTTGAGTGATTGAAATGCGTGAACTCTCGTGAACAAGCTTTGAAATTCTTTCATCAAGCTGGTTGCCAAGATCTGTAACATATTTTACATCATCATCCGTAAAAATAAAATAATCACTTCCACAGATACTGAGTTTTACTTTTGTTTTCTCCATGAGAAAAATCCCACCTTAAACGGTTAAATTTGAAAAATCTATATCCCAAAAATATAGGGGCATAACAATTGTTGCCATCATATATTTATATAAATAATATTATAACATAGTTTTAAATCAAAATAAAGGGAAAAAGGAGGAAATTCATCAAAAAAATTACGATAAATATATTTTAAGGGGTGTGCCGAAGCATACTTAAAAAAGTAATGTGCTTCGGCACTATAGAATGCAGCAGCTAAACAGCACAAGGCTCCCCTAAGAACGGCTTTGCCGTTACCTGTGCTAAGCAACTGCTTATTGTTGCCCCGTTTATATATTATGCTTGTCAACGAATAAGGGGAACAAGGTGCTTTGAATCATTTTAAGCGTTTTTTTCTGTTTGACAGGATTTTTTACTTTTAGTATAATCAAAGAGACATATAATGTGGAGGATCGCTATGAAAAAAAGTATAGGAATAATTTTTGCTGATGATATGGAGTATAAACCGTTTGAAGAGTTTGCGAGTAAAATAGGGTGCGACACCACAACTCTTTGTGGATGCAACAAAATAACGCTGGAAACAGAAAATGCAATAATTCATGCAATCGAAAGTGGGATTGGAAAAGTTAATGCAGCTATCGCAACCTGTGTTTTAAAAGAACAGTGTGGTGTGGAATTGGTTTTAAATGCGGGGTTATCTGGTGCTGTTAGTGGACTTGTAAGAGAGGATGTTGTGGCGGGCCAGAGTTATGTAGAATGTGACTTTGATTTGAGAAAATTTGGCTATAAACAGGGACAAAAACCAATGGGCGAGTATGTATATAATGCAGACGAAAAGCTTCTAAATACCGCTCTTGAAATACATGGAGTTAAGAAAGCAAAGCTTGGAACAGGGGACTTCTTTTTGGCAGATAGTGCAAAAAAGGCAGAGTATTTATCTGAGTTTTCTATTAATGCTTTTGATATGGAATCTGCTGCAATCGCTGCCGTTTGCGACAAGTACAAGTTGCCGTTTTTATCTGTGCGTAAGGTGTCTGATGATGCAGATGATGACTCTATTCATGATTATAGAAAAATGAATGAAAAGTGTGAAAGTACACTTACAGAAGTTTTGGTTAAGATAATAGAAAGCATATAGTATATTAAAAATAGAAAACTTTAAAAGCTTTTTGTTTAGAGCTTAAACAAATATTATTTTTATTATATTTCTTGAAAAATGCTTTGTTAGTTTTAGTTTTTATATTTGCAAATTTTAATAGAGTTATATACCAACACTATATTCATTTAAGTTATTTACTGTGTTTGTTATTAAATAAAATGAATATAAAAAGAGTAGGTGCCGTGAGAAACTCACAGCACCTACTCTCTTTTTCGAGGAGAAAAATAATGAAAATAAGAAATGAAGATATCAAAAATTAATGGAATACATCTGGTTTGATTTTTTTTCACGGTTAGCAAGTAGTTCGTCTGACACATGAAAAACTTTATTTCCTTTTACCATGCTTATTGGTACTTCTGGAAGTGCCGAATGAAGTCTTGAAATAAAATGGGAACTACACAAATCAGGAAAACCTGTAACGATACTGAAAGTGTGTGATTTCCTTGCAAAATCCGCTGCACATTGTACAGGGGCATCATCAAAAAATACATTCAGCTCAGCTTTATACTTTTTAGATTGGGCATAAAGCATGTTGAGCGTTTCTCTGTCAGGAGAAAAACAAGCTTTTTGCGGAAGCACAATAAGAATAGAAAGTTTTAGACCATCTCTTATTGCCAGTGCATTACCTGCAGCAATTAAATCACTGCAATCATTTTTGCCTGAAAGGCAAACTAGAACACAAGACGAATTATACAATCTTTTTACCTCTCTTTCGTTCTGCGTTATTATTATCATACCCCAATTTTATGTCAAGGTTGAGAATAATATAAGAATAATTATTGTATAAATAGTTAAAAAATTTTGAACTAAACAAGGCAATTTCAAACATTTTTTTGAATAACAGCTGAAAGTACAGTGATATCATCATTCATTGAGTCATTATATTTTGACAGAGCATCGTCGGCTATTTTTTGCGAAAGTTCTGTTGGGCTTTTTCCGTCAAAGTTTTTTAGGTGCTGTGAAATAAATCGCCCTTCTTCAACCCAAACGCCATCGCTGGACATCAAAATAACATCACCTTCTGAAAGTGTTGCACTGGAGTGGCTGAACTCAACTTCACGCAAAATCCCAATTGGAAGAGCAACTTTTTCAAGCCTTGAAATTTTCTTGCCGTGTTTAACCAGTGTTGTAGCAGCACCTGCCTTATAAAAATCAGCTTTGCCCGTAAACAAATCAATACAAACAAGGTCAAGTGTTGCAAGAGATTCTTCGCCGGATTTCACCATTAGTGCAGAATTGATTATACCAAGGGAGCATTCAAAGCTAAAGCCAGAGCGTATGAGCTGAGACATAAGGCTTGCTGTCATGGTGCTGTCAACAGCTGCCATAGGGCCTGTGCCCATTCCGTCGCTAATAATCATTATATATCTGCCTCTGCCATCAAAAAAGCATTCATAATAATCACCACAATAACTTTCGTTTTTGCAATGTAGCTGGCAAACACCAGAAGAAACATTAAGATGTGCACGCTGGCAAAAGTTAATAAGAGTTTCTTGTTCTAAAACGGTAATTGATGGTAAATCAAATTCTCTTGAGCAAAGTTCTCCAATTGCAGAAGTCAGTTCAAAATTGTCAATCTTTTCTATTATATTCTCACATCGTATTTCTATACGCATTCTTGAAAATCTGTCAAGCAAGCAAGAAACACCAATTACTGAAATTCCAAAGTCATCAAGTAGCGAAGCGACTCTGCTTGATGTTTCGCAGTCAAAGGTTCGTTCTTCGTCAAACTCCGTAGACAAGTCCTTTAGCAATGTTGCCATGCTTCCAAACTGCTGTGCGACGATAAGACGCATTTGTGATAGCTTTGCGTCTGTTGCCATATTTGCCGTGTGTATGCCATAATCCTTATTAAAACTGTCAATAAGAGAAGTTAACTTTATGCACCGTGATGAAAAATGTTTTGGGATATTTGCGGTCGTTACATCGTTTCCACTGCGAAGAACAGTAAAGGCATCGTTGAACACATTCATAGCTGTCTC
>RZYX01000035.1 GCA_009930155.1 Clostridia bacterium
TAAAAACGACGAAAAATAAACACACAACCAATGTGCATATAATCAATATTATAAGTGTATTTTTTTGTTTCATAAAAGCACATCCTTAATATATAAACAAACCATACATATATATGTTTGTCTTATATTAAGGTTTTTATGCAAAAGGTTTATATATAAGGAAATTCAATATTTATACTAAACATTTTCTGGAAAGTATGATATAATATTATGATTACACAGAAATGCACTAATAGCGTTTATGGTTGCTTTTATAGCACTGTTTATTACAATGTGTTTTTGTTAATCTAAGATTAAAATATATGGTATAATATATAAATTAAAGGAGGCATTGTAAAGTATGGAAAAACAGTCCAAGAACAGTAATTCTTCTAATAGAAAAAAGTCTGGAACAAAGACTGCTAAGAAGGCTTACTCTGCATCAACAATACTTGTGTCATTACTAATTGTTCTACTTATTACTTGCGGAATAGTTGGTTTTTGCATAATGGTTTATATGATTTCTTTTAAAAATGGAGATTTGGCAATAGATCTTGATAGTTATAAAAACAATCAAAATCAAACTAGTATTTTATACGCCACCAAGTCTGACAAATCTGTTGTGGAGATCGCCCGTTTGCATGGAGAAGAAAACAGAATATGGGTAAAACTTGATGATGCTCCAGAAAATCTTCATTATGCTTTTATCGCTCTTGAAGATAAACGATTTGAAAAGCATGGAGGAGTTGACTGGGTAAGAACTATTAGTGCTGTTGTAAAAGACCATTTAAAAACAGGCGGTTCAACTATTACTCAACAGCTTATAAAAAACTTAACTAACGAAAATCAAGTAACATTTTCAAGAAAATTTAACGAAATATTATATGCACTAAATCTTGAAGAAAACTATTCTAAAGATGAAATATTAGAAGCATATCTTAACACTATACCTCTCGGTTCGGGATGCTATGGTGTTCAAACTGCTGCAAAAACATATTTTGGTAAAGATGTTAGTGAGCTAAATCTTGCAGAATGTGCAGTGCTTGCATCTATAACAAAAGCACCAACAAAGTATAATCCATTAATTAATCCTGATAATAACAAGGAGCGTCAGGAAACTTGCCTTAAAATGATGTATGAGCAGGAATATATTTCTGAACAAGAGTATAATGATGCTAAAAATTATAAGCTTATATTTACTAATAGTTCAAATTATGTGCCGTCAGAATCACAAGAAGAGGAACAAGAACAAGAGGCAGATAAAAAATATCAAAGCTATTATGTTGACTATGTTATAGATACCGTAATTGATGATTTTATGGAACAATATGGATACGACCAAAAAGAAGCATGGAGAATGGTATATTACGGTGGACTAAAGATTTATACATCTGTTGACCCTGATGTTCAGGCTCAAATGGAAAGTGTTTATGAAAATCGTACCACTTTCCCACAGGAGGCAAACAAAGTTGAAATAAGTGCAGATAACACCAATGAAAAGGTTCAGTCTGCAATGGTAATAATGGACTACAACGGAAGAGTAGTTGGTGTAGTTGGCGGTGCTGGTCCAAAAGCTGGAAATCGAAGCCTTAACAGAGCTATTGATAGCCCTCGTCAGCCTGGTTCATCAATCAAACCTTTAAGCGTATATGCACCAGCGATTGAAGAGAATTTGATAACATGGTCAAAGCCTATAGAAAACTTTGCAATTGTTGTAAATGGCAAGCGTTGGCCTGAAAACTATGGTGGAAGTATTGGCTCATCGGGCAGTTATGTATCTGTTCAGTATGCTGTTGCACAATCTCTTAACACTGTTGCGGCAAGAGTAGTTCAACTTTTAACACCGCAAAAGTGTATCGAAGCACTTACGGATAAATTTCATATATCAACTCTTTCACTTGAGGGAAAAAATAATGACATCAACTATTCTTCAATGGCAGTTGGTGGAATGACAAACGGTGTAACAGCTATTGACATGGCCGCAGCATATGCAACCTTTGGTAACGGTGGCTATTACTATAAACCATATTGCTACACAAAGGTAACTAATAATGATGGTAGTGTGGTGCATCTTGAAAACAAACAATCAGGGAAAAGAGTTTTAAAATCAGGCACAGCTGATGTAATGAACGAACTTATGAGAACAGTTATAACGAGTGGTACAGGTAAAGGTTATGGCGTAACAAACTTTACAACCTTTGCAAAAACAGGAACAACAAGTGATAACAAAGATAAATGGATAGTTGGTGGAACTCCATATTATGTAGCAGCTGTTTGGTATGGGTATGACAAACCGCAAAATATCACAAATGTTTCTGGCAATCCTGCGGGAAAAATATTTTCAGCAGTTATGAATCCTATTCATAAAAACTTGTCAGAAAAAGAGTTCGTAAAGAGCGGAGAAACTATTCAAAAAACATATTGTACAAAATCTGGTCTTTTAGCAGGGGATTCTTGCCAGTCAACATCAACAGGTTGGTTTAAAATAGATGGAATGCCTGGAACATGTTCAACATGCGTGAGTTCAGTCCCAGCTACGACTACAGAATCAGAACAAGTTCAAGGTGCAAGTTCAGATTCAGGATTGGGTTTTAATTTTAGTGTAAGCGGGAATGGTGTTTCTGGAAGTGCCCACTTTAGCTCTGGGAATTGATAAATGTTTCTTAATGGAGGAAAGATAAAATGTCTAAAATGCTTATAAAGTCAGGCAGAATTATTGACCCAAGTAATGGGGCAGACGGAATAGGTGATATTTTAATTGAAGATGGACAAATTGCAGAAATTGGAGAACATCTTAATTATGATGTTGACAATATAATCGATGCAAAAGGTTTTGTCGTAGCACCTGGTCTTGTTGATATGCATGTTCATTTAAGAGAGCCAGGATATACACATAAAGAAGACATTATAAGCGGATGTGAGGCCGCAGCAGCAGGCGGTGTTACAACGGTTGCAGCAATGCCAAACACAAACCCCGCTATTGATAGTGAAGAGATTATTTCTTTTATAAATAAAACTGCTGAATGTGCAAAAATTAATGTTTTGCCCGTTGCGGCAATTACGCAGGGATTAAACGGAAACACGCTCACAGAGTTTGAAGAATTAAAAAAAGCAGGTGCAGTTGCTTTTTCTGACGATGGTTATCCTGTTTCTACTGCAAAGTTAATGTTTGATGCAATGCAAAAGGCGGCGGTTCTTGATATGCCCGTTTTGGCTCATTGTGAAGACCTTACTCTTACCGATGGCGGAATAATGAATGAGGGCGAAATCTCTACTATGCTGGGAGTTAAAGGCATTCCGGAAGCTGCCGAAAATGTTGGAACAGCAAGAGAAATTGCAATTGCTATGTCAACAGACTCAAGTGTACATATATGTCATGTAAGCACATCTCAATCAGTGGATATGATAAGAGATGCAAAGAAAAACAATATAAAAATAACTGCTGAAACATGCCCGCATTATTTTTCACTTGATGATAGCTTGCTTTTAATCAGAGATGCTGACTATAGAATGAGCCCGCCACTTCGTTCTCAGGAAGATAGAAGAGCAATTATAAGAGGTATAGAAGATGGCACAATTGATGCTATAGCAACAGACCATGCACCACATACAGTGGAAGAAAAAGCAGATTTTGAAAATGCGCCAAATGGTTCAATAGGGCTGGAAACTTCTCTGGCGGCAGGCATTACTGTGCTTGTAAACGGAGGTCATATAACATTAAAAAATCTTATTGAACTAATGTCAACAAAACCTTCTAAAATTCTTGGCATAGATTGTGGAACTCTTAAAATTGGTTCCTCAGCAGACATAGTAATTTTTTCTGAAAAGGAAAAATGGATTGTTAATGTTGAAAAGTTTCATGGAAAATCTAAAAACTCTGCTTTTAAGGGCGTTGAGCTTACGGGCAAGGTTAAATATACCCTTTGTGGTGGTAAAATAGTATATAAAGATGAAGGCTGATTAAGACTTAATTAAAAAGCTCGGGCATTTAAATTTTCGAGCTTTAAAAAGTATAAAGGATGATGTTTAATGTCACTTGATAGACTTATTGATGGAATAATAAGAACTGGCAACCCAACAGTTGCAGGGCTTGACCCAAAGCTTGATTTTATTCCTACGCATATAAAGGAAGAATCATTTGAAAAATTTGGTTACACATTAGACGGTGCTGCTGATGCATTGCTTAATTTTAATAAAGGACTTATTGATGCCCTTTGTGATATTGTACCTGCAGTTAAGCCACAATGTGCATATTATGAGATGTATGGTTGGCAGGGAATGAAGGCTTTGCATGAAACAATCAGTTATGCTCGCTTAAAAGGAATGTTTGTAATCACAGATGGTAAGCGTAATGATATAGGTACAACAATGGAGGCATATGCGAATGCTCATCTTGGATTTGTAAATGTTGGGGATAATAAAATAGCACCGTTCAGTGGTGATGCTCTAACAGTTAATGCATATTTGGGCAGTGATGGCATATTGCCTTTAATTAATGTATGTAATGAATATGACAAAGGCATTTTTGCACTTGTTAAAACTTCAAATAAATCATCAGGAGAATTACAAGATAGGCTAATAGACGGTGAACCCGTTTATAAAGTTATGGGGAATATGTGTGAAGAGTGGGGCAAATTACTCACAGGAAAATACGAATACTCAGGTGTTGGTGCTGTTGTTGGAGCAACATATCCGCAGCAGTTAGTAGAATTAAGGCAGGCATTGCCTCATACCTTTTTCCTTGTTCCTGGATATGGAGCACAGGGCGGTAGTGGCGAAGATATAAAGGGTGCTTTTGATAAAGATGGTCTTGGCGCTGTTGTCAATTCTTCTCGTGGCATTATGTGTGCATATAAAAAAGGCAAATATTCAGAAGTTGATTATGCAATTGCAGCACGAGAGGAAGCAATAAGAATGAGAGATGAAATAAACTCATTTATGAAATAAAAATCAATTATTGATAATTAATAATATCGTCTTAAAAGGGAGTTGAACGATTTGTTTTTAGAGAAATCCCAAAAAGCCTATTTGGTTTTAGCTGATGGAAAAATCTTTGAGGGTCATTCAATGGGCAAGATTGGAACAACAATAGGGGAAGTTGTGTTTAACACTTGTATGGCATCGTATGGTGAATTATTAAGTGACCCAACATATTACGGTCAAATTGTTGCACAAACTTACCCGCTCGTTGGTAACAGAGGAGTAGAATCAAGTGAGACGGACACAGGCATAATGGCAAGTGGCTATATTGTTCGTGAATGGTGCAGTAGCACTAACCATGCCGATACTATTACCTTAGATAAGTATTTAAAAGATAGAAATATAGTTGGTATAAGCGGTATTGATACACGCCGTCTTACAAGAGCTGTTCGTGATAAAGGTTATATGAACGGTGCTATAACTGACTCAAAAGACAATATAGATGATTTACTTAAAAAGATAAATGAATACACAATCTCTGGAGCGGTTCAGGCAATTACTACAAAATCTATTCAAACTATTGATTGCGATAATCCAAAGTATAATGTAGTAGCAATTGATTATGGATTTTCAAGGAATATGTTAAAATCGCTTACAAAGCGTGGATGCAAGGTTACAATTGTACCAGCAGATACATCAAGCAGTGATATAATGAGCAATAATCCAGATGGAATATTGCTGTCTGACGGTCCAGCCGACCCAGATGATAATCCAAAGCTTGTAGAAATTATAAAAGAACTTACGCAGAAAAATGTACCGCTGTTTTGCCTTGGACTTGGGCATCAAATGATTGCTCTTGCGGTTGGTGGCAAGGTTGAGAAAATGCCAATAGGGCATAGAGGTTCTAATCAGCCAGTTAGAATAGATGGTACGGATAAAATAATGGTAACCACTCAAAACCACGGTTATGCAGTTGCTAATAATAGCATAGATGATAATATTGCAAGCGTTTGGCTTTCAAATGTTAACGATGGTTCAATAGAAGGGTTAACCTTTAAAGCGTTCAAAGGAAAAGCGGTTCAGTTTATCCCAACGGATGAAGAAGGGTTTTGTGACAACTCTTGGATTTATGATGAATTTATAGCATTGATGGGAGGAACTCAAGTTGAGTAATTTTAAAAAAGTATTAGTAATCGGTTCTGGTGCGGTTGTTATAGGCCAGTCATCTGAATATGATTATTCTGCAGTTATTGCTTGCAAGGCTTTAAAGGATGAGGGAATAGAGGTTGTTATGGTTAATCCCAATCCTGTAACAATTGCAACAGATAATGGAGTAGCAGACAAAACATATCTTGAACCCCTTAGCACAGATGTTGTAAAGCGTATTATAAAAGCAGAAAAAGTTGATGGAATTCTTCCAACTGTTGGTGGAGATATAGGGTTTAAAATTGGCCTAGAATTGTCTTACAATGGCTATTTAGAGGATAATGGTATTACTCTGCTTGGAGTAAATCCTGACATTATTTCAACAATCAGCAACAGAAAACAGTTTAAAGATTTTTTAAGCAAAATTGGAGAGCCAGAAATAAGCTCCAAAGTTGTTTCTAGTGTAAAAGATGCAGTTTATTTTGCAAACCAGACAGGCTATCCTGTGATTGTTCGTCCTGCTTATACCCTTGGAGGAGATAGCACAGTAATTTGTGAAAATGAAGCTAAGCTTGAAACAATGGCAAAAAGACAGCTTGATATTTCAAGCATTGGGCAAATATTTGTTGAAAAGTGCGTTTCAGGTTGGAAAGAAATTGAGTTTGAAGTTGTGCGTGACTGTGCGGGTAACTGTATTAGTGTGTGCAGTATGGAGAATATTGACTCTGTAGGAATTCATACAGGTGATAGTATTGTTGTAATTCCTGCACAAACATTAAATGATAGTGAAACTTCTCGTATTCGTGCAGCGGCACTTCATATAGCTAATGAAATTGGTATTGAGGGTAGCTGTAATATTCAAATAGCACTTAAGCCAGATGGCAGTGAATATGTAATTCTTGGTATGTCACCAAGAGTTGGAAGAACTTCTGCACTTGTATCAAAGGCAACAGGATATCCTATTGCAGAAGTTTCGGCAAAGATTGCACTCGGATATAAATTGTTTGAAATAAAGAATAACACAACAGGTTGTACCACGGCATGCAATGAGCCTGCAATAGATTATTGTGCTGTAAAGATGCCAAAATGGTCTTTTAAAAGTTTTGAAATGCAGCAAAGAAAACTTGGAACATCCATGCAGGCAACAGGAGAAACACTTTGCATAGGTACAAGCTTTGAAATGGCGTTTCTTAAAGCGATTCGTTCAATTGAATTAGACATTCAAACTCCATCAATGAGCAAGTTTGAAAAAATGTCAGAGCAACAACTTAATAACATTATAATTCAGTCTGATGATGAGCGTATTTTTGCTGTTTATGAGGCTATCAAAAGGGGAATATCTTTTGATACTCTATATAATGAAACTAGTATCGACTATTGGTTCTTATCAAAGCTTAAAAATATAGCAGATATGGAGAAAAATCTTTCGAAAGTATCTGATGTAGAGAGTTTTAAAAAGGCAAAGCAAATGGGATTTACTAATGCAACAATTTCAAAATACTCAGACATTTCATCTTTTGAAAATATCCATGCGAACTTTAATACTATTGATACATGTGCCGCAGAGTTTGATGCACAAACACCATATTTTTATTCAGCATGGGATGATGATAATGAAGCCAAAATGTATGATGACGCTGTAAAATCTGGCAAGAAAAAGGTGCTTGTTGTAGGTGCTGGACCTTCTTCAATCGGTCAGGGAATAGAACTTGACTATGCTGTAGTAAATATAATAAAAGACCTTAAAGCTAGCGGATTTGAAACAATAATGGTTAACAATAACCCAGAAGCTGTTTCAACCGATCTTGCCACAGCAGACAAACTTTATCTTGAACCTCTTAGTGTTGAAGATATAACTAATATTTTAAAAACTGAAAAGCCTTTTGCTGCTGTTACACAATTTGCAGGTGAAAAGGCAACAGAGATTACAAAAGCACTTGAATCACAGGGTGTAAAAATCCTTGGTGCAAACAGCGATGTAATGGAACTTACAGATGATAAAATTCGGTTTAATGCTCTTCTTGATGAAATCGGAATTCCTCACAGAAGTTATATGTATACTAATAATTTACAAGATGCACTTGATGCATCAGCTGAAATTGGGTTTCCTGTCAGTGTAAAGACAAGTTTTGATAGATGTATAGCTTATAATTCATCTGATTTAAAAGAGTTTATATCAGGTATTGATATAGCAGATGAAAAAATACTTATAGAAAAATACTTTATTGGTGTGGGTATAGATATTTATGCTATATGCGATGGTGATGGTTGCCTTGTTCCTTGCATATATGAACATATTGAAAGAGCGGGAGTAAATGCTGGTGACTCTATTTCTGTTTCTCCTCCAATAACATTACCCGAAAAGGTTCAGCAAAAGGTTGTTGATTATGCTGTTAAGCTTTCAAAAAAGCTTGGCGTAAAAGGCATATTCAATATTGAATTTATATTTTATGATAATGATATTTATCTTATTCATGCTAGGCCAGATGAGGCAAAGGGACTTCCGTTTGTTTCAAAGGCAACAGGTCTTAAAATAACACATATTGCTTCACATTGTGCACTTGGCGAGAGCCTTTCAAGCATGGGCTATAGCTATGGGATTTTAGAAAAAACAGATGATACAGTTGCAGTTCGTGTTCCTGTTTTTAGCTTTGATAAAATTAGCGGAATAGACACACAGCTTGGAATAGGTGCTAAGTCAACTGGTGAAGTTATGGGTATCGCAAGTAATTTTGAAGATGCACTACTTAAGGCACTTGTTGCATCTGGTATGAGAATAAAGAAAAAAGGTGGCTTGCTTATAACTGTAAGAGATGCAGATAAGCAAAGTATCATAGCAGTTGCAGATAAATTTGCACAGCTTGGCTTTTCACTTTATGCAACAGCAGGCACAGCAAAGTTGTTAAACGAAAATTGTGTAGCAACAAACTCAGTACGCAAAATTCATGAGGGTAGCCCAAATATTGCTGACTTGCTTGGCACAAACAAGATAGATTATGTGATTTCCACTTCAACAAGAGGTCAGCAGTCATTGACAGATGATATAAGAGTTCGCCGAAAAGCTGTAGAAAGAGGTATTCCTACATTCACCTCTCTTGACACTGCGAATGCTCTTGCAAGGTGTTTGTTTAAAAATCGTTCACTTGATGATATTGAAATTATTGATATTTATAACAAAGGAGAATAAATAATGGCATATGTTCAGGGAGATACAATTATAATAAAAAAAGAAAAGCTGAACAAAACTGTTTTTCGTTTTACTTTGCGAAGTGATGTAATATCAACAATTGCAGTTGCAGGTCAATTTGTTCACATAAGGTGTGGCGAAAAGCTTTTACGCCGTCCTATATCTATTTGCCGTTTAGACAGAAAAAATAATTGCATTATAATTGTTTTTGAAGTTAGGGGTGAAGGCACACAATGGCTTGCACAGCGTGAAGAGGGCGAAAAGATAGATGTACTTGGACCTCTTGGCAATGGATTTAATACCGAAAATCAGAGCAGACCTCTTGTAATTGGAGGTGGTATTGGTGTTCCTCCAATGCTTGGTGTTGCGGATGAATTTAGCGGTAAATGCGATGCCATACTTGGCTTTAAAAATATTGAATCATCAATCCTTATAAGTGATTTTATTGAGTCTTGTAATGATGTAACAATTATGACGGATGATGGAACATTAGGCGAAAAAGGATTTGTAACAGATGCACTTGTAAAACTTCTTGATAAGAATGAATACAGCGTTATTTATGCCTGCGGACCAACACCAATGTTAAAAGCAATTTCAGATATATCAATCAAAAAAGGCATTGAATGTTATGTGTCTTTGGAAGAGAGAATGGGTTGCGGAGTTGGTGCTTGTCTTGGTTGTGCCTGTAAAATTAGAAACGGCGATAAAGAAGAGTTTAAACATGTTTGTAAGGACGGCCCTGTTTTTAAAGCAGAGGAGGTCGTTTGGTAATGGCTAATATGGGAGTGTTTATTGCAGATGTTTTCTTTAAAAATCCTGTAATAACTGCATCGGGTACTTTTGGTTTTGGTAGAGAGTACAACGAGTTTTATTCAATCGGTCGTCTTGGCGGAGTTTCTTGTAAGGGTACAACTTTAATGGAACGCCCGGGAAACCCACCTCCAAGAATTGCAGAAACAACAAGTGGCATTTTAAACAGCGTTGGTTTACAAAACCCAGGTATAGAGCATTTCATAAAGGAAGACCTTGGCTGGCTAAAAAGGCAAGATACAGTTGCTATAGCAAATATTGCAGGAAGCACAATCGAGGATTATTGCAAAGTTGCAGAAATACTTTCGGATACAGAAGTAGATATGATAGAGCTTAATATTTCTTGCCCAAATGTTAAAGAGGGCGGAGTATCCTTTGGTACAGTTGCAAACAGTGTTGAAAATATAACCCAACAGGTGAAAATGCGTTCCTCAAAGCCTGTTATGGTAAAGCTTACGCCTAATGTAACAGATATTGCAGAAATTGCAAAAGCAGCAGAAAGCGGAGGAGCAGACGCAGTTTCTCTAATAAACACGCTTACAGGTATGAGAATTGATATAAACTCACGCAGACCATTACTAAGAAATAATACGGGTGGACTTTCTGGCAGGGCTGTTTTTCCAGTTGCTTTAAGGATGGTTTGGCAGACAGCACAAGCAGTTAAAATCCCTGTTGTTGGCATGGGCGGTATTGCAACATGGCAGGATGCAGTTGAAATGATGCTTGCAGGTGCTTGTGCGATACAAGTAGGCACAGCAAATTTTACTGATGCATATACACCAATAAAAATTATTGATGGGATTGAAAAATACCTTGATGATAACGGTATAAGGAACCTAAGCGAAATAGTTGGTAAGGTTGAGATTTGGTAAAGAGATGGTGGTGATTTTTTGATAATTATGTCTGTTGATTATGGAGATGTAAGGACAGGAATAGCAATCTGTGATGTGTTTGAAATGTTGGCATCACCAGTTTGTGTAATCAAAGAAACATACGCACCAAAGTTGATTGACAAGATTTCAGAGCTTACAAGTAAGCATAAGCCAGAGCTTATTGTTGTCGGTTGCCCTGTTAATATGGATGGCACAAGTGGCCACCGAGCCGAAAAGTGTTTGCAATTATCTCAAATGATACAAGAACAAACCAAAATTGAAACCCGACTTTGGGATGAGAGAATGACTACTATAGAGGCTCATAGAGCTCTTAATGTAACAAACACCAGAGGGAAAAAGAGAAAAGCAGTCATTGATGAGGTTGCGGCAACAATTATATTACAAGATTATCTCGATTTTAGAAAGAATAATAAAAAGATGGAGAATTAATTAATGCAGAATGAAGAATTTTTAGAAATTCGTAAAAAGATTATAAAAAAAGATTTTTATAGAATGAATGAAATGCAGTTAAAAGCAGTTTTACAAATTGAGGGGCCGCTTTTAATTCTTGCGGGTGCAGGCAGTGGTAAAACCACAGTGCTTATAAATCGTATATCTAATATGGTTAGGTATGGCAATGCATATCATTCGGACAAGATATATAGTCAGATTACACCTAGTGATTTACAAATGATGCAAGACTATTTGGATAGTAAAACTGATGAGCCACATGAGTTTGCCGATATGCTCGCAGTAAATCCCGTAAAACCGTGGCAAGTTCTTGCAATAACATTTACAAATAAAGCGGCAAATGAGCTTAAAGAAAGACTTATTGCGAAACTTGGCGATGTTGCAAATGATATTTGGGCGGGTACATTTCACTCAACTTGTGCAAAAATATTGAGAAGAAATGGCGATCTTATGGGATACACAAGCCGTTTTACAATATATGATACTGATGATTCAAAAAGAGTGATGAAAGAGTGTCAAAGACTTTTAAAAATTGATGATAAAATGCTTTCTCATAAGACTATTTTAAAGGAAATAAGCAAGGCAAAAGACAGCTTGATTTCACCAAAGGAATATGCACAACAGGCTGGCGACGATGTTAGACGAAAAAGTATTTCACAGGCATATTCGGCATATCAGCAACTTCTAAAAAATGCTGATGCAATGGATTTTGACGATATAATATTTAATACTGTGAAGCTTTTGGAACAGGAAAAAGAAGTAAGAGAATATTATCAAAACAAATTTAAATATATAGTTGTTGATGAGTATCAGGACACTAACCATGCACAATATAGGCTTACAAGCTTGCTTGCTGCAGGGCACAAAAACATTTGTGTCGTAGGTGATGATGACCAAAGTATTTATCGCTTTAGAGGAGCTACAATTGAAAATATTCTCAACTTTGAAGAGAACTATAAAAATGCAAATATTATAAGGCTTGAACAAAACTATCGTTCTACAGGTAATATACTTAATTCCGCAAACGCAGTTATTCAAAATAACAGTGAGCGTAAAGGCAAAAATTTGTGGACAGCAAACGGAGACGGAGAAAAAATAACCCTACATACCGCAGATAACGAAACGGATGAGGGAATGTACATAGCCGATACAATTATGACAAGCGTAGCAACGGGCAGAAAGTGGAGTGACCACGCTGTATTTTACCGAATGAATGCACAATCAAATGCCATTGAGCGTTCGTTTGTTAGGATGGGAGTTCCATACAGAGTAATTGGCGGGCACCGTTTCTATGAGCGTAAGGAAATTAGGGATGCAATAGCCTATTTAACAGTTATTAACAATCCATCTGACAATGTTCGATTGCGAAGAATTATAAATGAACCTAAAAGGGGCATAGGAGATACAACCCTTAACGCTGCATCAGAGATTGCGGCAGGTTTAGGTGTAAGTATATTCGAAGTAATAAAATCAGCAGATGAATATGAAAAATTATCAAGAGCATCATCAAAGCTTTTACAGTTTTCTAGTATGATGGAGGAATTTATAAAGCTTTCTGAACAGTTGCCACTCAATGAGCTTTTTGAACAGCTAATGGTTCAGAGCGGATATATTGCAGGCCTTGCACAGGATAAAGAAACATATGAAGACAGACTTTCTAATATTAACGAGCTTTCCTCAAACCTTTTGCGTTATACGCGGGAAAATGAGGCGGCAGACCTTGGTGGATTTTTGGAAGAAGTTTCACTTATGTCTGATATTGATAATTACAATGCGGAAGCGGACACGGTAGTTATGATGACATTTCATTCAGCAAAAGGTCTTGAGTTTCCAGTGGCATTTATGACTGGAATGGAGCAGGGAGTTTTTCCAGGAATTCAGACAATGTATGTTCCCTCCGAAGTAGAGGAGGAAAGAAGGCTTGCTTATGTTGGCATAACCAGAGCAAAAGAAAAACTGTATATGACCAATGTAAAAGCAAGAATGATTTTTGGTTCAACCACTCGTAATAGACCATCGATATTCTTAACTGAAATTCCTAAAGAATTTACAGAGGGTGAATTTAGCTCGTTCAGCTATGAACCAAAAACTGCATCCGCTAATAACGGTGCAGGAGGTGCTCAAAAGAGCAATTATTATACATCCAAACCATACACTCCTGCCTCTGCATCAAGTTCAGTGCCAAAGGGCAGTTATAAAACAGGCGATACAGTAACACATAAAACATTTGGCACAGGCGTTATTGTTTCAACTCAGCTAATGGGTAACGATACTTTGCTGGAAATAGCATTTAACAAAGCAGGAACAAAAAAGCTAATGGCGAACTTTGCAAAGCTTGAAAAGCAATAACAAAATGCATAACATAAAAGCCCTGACTAATATAGTCAGGGCTTTAAAAGTTTTTATATAATTGTTTATTTACATAAAAGGTGAGCGTATACTTCGAACTCTGTAGTTCGTTACTTTTTGGTTGTGTGTTGAACGGTAGATACTTAAAACAACGCCTATTCCAAAGTATAAGCAAAGGCTTGAAGAGCCACCTGCACTAAAAAATGGAAGAGTAATACCGATAACAGGACCAACTCGTAAACACATAGCAATGTTTATAAATGTTTGCGTTGCTATCATTGAACCTATACCATAACAAATGAAGCTTGCAAGGTCGTTATTTGCACGCTTGCCAATTTGAACAATTCTAATAATAATTAAAAGAATTAGAACTAAAGCGAACACTGCACCAATTAGTCCCAGTTCTTCTCCAATAACAGAAAAAATAAAATCATTTTGGTTTTCAGGCACAGTTCTGCTTTGCGTATATGTACCCTTGAAAAGACCTCTTCCAAAAAAGCCACCAGAACCAATGGCAAAAAGGCTCATGTTTTGCTGATATGCGGTGTTGGGATAAAGGTCAGGGTGAAGAATAACAATAAATCGTTCCTTTTGAAAGCTTGTCATCTTTATCCATATAAGTGGTATTGATGCAATAGCAACAATACATCCAGCTAAAAGGTATTTCCAGTCGATACCAGCAATGAAAATCATGCAAATTGTAATAAGAATAAAGATAAGTGCCGAGCCATCATCACCTGATTTCATAACAAGACCGACAGGTATAAGTGAATGTACGCCAAGCAAAGCAATGTTTTTAAATGAATTGATATTATCTTTAATTGTATTAATATGCACAGAAAATGTAATGATAAATAAGATTTTTAAAAGTTCTGAAGGTTGAAAATAGAAAAAGCCTAAATTAAGCCATAATCTTGAGTCCGGTCTAGCTGCTGGACCAACGCCAAAGATTAAAACAATAACCATTAAAATAACACCTAAACCTATAAGGAAAGGCCATATTTTCACATAAGCTTCATAATCAATAAGAGATATTACAAGTGCAATGCATATTCCAAGAAAAATAGCGATGATCATAGTGCGGACATCACTTGAAATAAGCTGACCATCTTTAAGAATACTGCGTGTTGCACTGTGAACCATAAATATACCAAAAATAGAAGTAATCATACAAAGCATAAAAAGAATTTTGTCTGTTTCTTTTATAAAATATGAAATTGAGTCTTTAATTTTTCGCAATTATAAATCCCCTTTCAAACATATGTTTACATTATAGTCGGTAAATCTATTTATTTCAAGCAAAAAAACCATAGTTTTCAAACAAAAAAATTTACTATCTTAAAAAAATGTGATACAATATTTTCATAAGTAATTATTGACACATTTCTAGTTAGGTATTTTATTATGAACACTTTTTTTTCTCACAATTCAGCTCAGACTGAGCAAATAGGCAAAAAGCTTGCATCTAAATTAAAAGCAGGCGATGTTGTTGCGCTGTTTGGTGGGCTTGGAATGGGTAAAACTGCATTTGTTCGAGGCATTGCTAAAGGACTTTCGATTTCTGCTGATGTAAGCAGCCCAACCTTTGCATTGGTTCATGATTATGAAGGCAATCCCTCTCTTTATCATTTTGATATGTACCGTGTAAGCACTTGGGAAGATTTAAGCACTACAGGCTTTTTTGATTATTTGGATTTGAATGGCATCTTAGCAGTTGAATGGAGCGAAAATATTGAAACTGCGTTGCCTAAAAACTGTATACATGTTGAAATTTCAAAAGGTGAGAATGATAACGATAGAATTATAAAAATCACAGGGGAAAATATAGATGAGAATTTTTTCAATTGAATGTTCTGCAAAAGCAGCGAGCGTTGCAATATCAGATGATGAAAAATTATTAAGCGATGGATATACTAACACAGGGTTAACACATAGCCAAACTTTGATGCCAATGGCAAAGAGCGTTTTGGATTGTGCTAATATTGAGCTTGATTCTGTTGATGTGTTTTCAATTGCGGCAGGGCCTGGCTCGTTTACGGGAATAAGAATAGGCATTGCGGCATTAAAGGGTTTGGCAATGGCACAAAATAAACCATGCATTGCAGTTTCAACCTTGGAGGCAATGGCTTATAATTTGCTTGGCAGAGAATGTATAGTTTGCTCTTTAATGGATGCAAGATGTAATCAAGTTTATACTGCAACCTTTAAATGTGGTGAAAAAATTGAACGAATTACACAAGATGAAGCAATAATGATTGATGAACTTCCAAACATATTAAAAAATTTAGATTTACCCATTGTTTTTGTTGGCGATGGTGCAGATTTGTGTTATAATATATTGAAATGTAAAATTGACAATATTTCATTAGCCCCAATTAATTTCAGGTATCAATGTGCTTCAAGTGTTGCAGCTTGTGCTTTTGAAAAGTTAAAAATACAATCTACAATTTCGGCAGAAGACATATTGCCTGTTTATCTTCGTGCACCACAGGCAGAACGAGAACTTAAGAAAAGGACTGAGAATAATCAATGATAGCATTGGGATGTGACCATGGAGGTTTTGAACTTAAAGAGAGCATAAAAAAACATCTAGATAACAACAATGTTGAATATAAAGATTTTGGTATTCATACTTGCGAATCTGTAGATTACCCTAGTATCGCAAAGCTAGTTTGTGACGCTGTAATATCAGGTGAGTGTGAAAAAGCATTGCTCTTTTGTGGTACGGGAGTTGGAATGTCTATAGCTGCAAACAAAGTAAAGGGTATTCGTGCTGCTTGTTGTTCTGACTCGTTTAGTGCAAAATATACAAGACTCCACAATGATTCAAATGTGCTTTGTTTAGGCGGTAGGGTAGTTGGAGCAGGTCTTGCTACAGAGCTTGTTGACTTGTTTATAAATACAGAGTTTGAGGGCGGCCGTCACCAAATTAGAGTGGATCAAATAACTAAAATTGAGCAAGAAAAGATATAATCTTTTATATATGGAGGAATTTAAAATGGGAAATGTAACAATAACTAATCATCCGCTTATTCAGCATAAGCTTACTCTACTTAGGGACAAAAACACAGGTTCAAAAGATTTTCGCACACTTGTTGGCGAGATTGCCATGCTTATGTGCTATGAAGCTACAAGGGATTTGCCACTTCAAGAGATTGAGATTGAAACTCCTGTAGCATTAGCTAAAGCAAAGGTTATTTCAGGCAAGAAGCTTGCATTTGTTCCAATTCTTAGGGCTGGCCTTGGAATGGTTGAAGGGGTTTTGACTCTTGTACCATCTGCAAAAGTTGGACATATCGGTCTTTACAGAGATCCAGAAACTCTTGCACCAGTTAGTTATTATTGCAAAGTACCTAAGGATATAGAAGAGCGTGAAGTTATTGTTCTTGATCCAATGCTTGCAACAGGCGGTTCTGCCTGCGAAGCAATTTCACAAATCAAAAAACTTAATCCTAAATCAATTAAGTTTATGGGTATTATTGCAGCTCCAGAAGGACTTGACAAACTTACAAAAACTCATCCTGACATTGATGTTTACTGTGCAGCACTTGATGAAAAGCTAAATGACCATGGCTATATTATTCCTGGTCTTGGTGATGCTGGCGACAGAATTTTTGGAACACTTTAAATTGTTTAGCAAATTTTTAATATTAACAATATAATAGTTGACATTCTTTGATTACAAAATATATTCTTAAAAGCTTTTGTTTTTTAGAATGGAGGAAGTTATTGTATGAGTTTTCTAGATAACAAAAAAGAACTTGAAACAGTAGATTCTTTTATAAATAAAAATGTTGAACAATTACTTGAACAATCTATTGTTGAAAATAATAAAAAACGTAAAATAGAAGAAAAGGTACAAGAAAGATGTTCTGGAGATGTTGAAGAAGAGGTTAGATATCTTGGAGCAGTTTCAGACCTTTCACAGTTTCCTAAGTATAGTGGCAGAGGTATGCAGGAACATGCACCAGATATACAAGGAACATTATTAGACGATGGGTTTACAACTATGACTTTGTGGTATCGTGATGTTTCTTTAGCTGAGGTTGGGGAGTATAAAGAACTTTTAATCTCTAATGGATTTTTAGGTAACAAAAATGAGTTTACTAAAGAGACCTCAAAGTTAAAATATTATGTTATGATTGAATACTCTGAAAATAGTAAAAGAATGAGGTCATATCACACAATTACAAAAATTAAATGATTTTTGTGTTGACATTGCAATATAATAATGTTATATATTATATACATAGATAAAGCGTTGATTGGAAATAGTATGTACTTAAGGCGGTTTAGAGAAAAGATGGTTGGTGAAAATCTTTACGCAAAAGTGCAGAAGCCATCCCGGAGCTATGGCCCCAAAACTTTTTTATAAAGCTAGTAGGCGTCATCGGGTTCTCCCGTTACAGAGTTTGAATACTTTAGGTATTCTCTGAGTGCAGAGCTTTCTCTGAATTTTAGGTGGTAACACGGACTAATGTTCGCCCTAAGTCTTTTGACTTAGGGCGTTTTTTTATATATAGAAAGGGTGTTTAATATGAAAAAATTTACAAAGCCAGATAAACTTGATGGAATTTGCTATGATGTTAGAGGTCCTGTTATGGATGAAGCGGACAAAATGATAGCTAACGGAATTGATGTGCTAAAGTTAAATATAGGAAATCCTGCACCATTTAAGTTTGATGCACCTGATGAAATAATTCATGACATGATATTTAATCTTAGAAAAGCTCAGGGTTATTCTGATTCAAAAGGAATATTCTCAGCACGCAAAGCAATAATGCAGTATTGCCAGCTTAAAAATATTCCTAATGTTGGAATTAATGATATTTATACGGGCAATGGTGTTAGCGAACTTATTGCTTTGGCTATGCAGGGATTTTTAAATAATGGTGACGAGATGTTAGTGCCATCGCCTGATTATCCACTTTGGACAGCATCGGTAAAGCTTTCGGGAGGTAACCCTGTTCACTATATTTGTGATGAGCAGTCGGGCTGGATTCCTGATATTGATGATATGAAAAAAAAGATAACACCAAAGACGAAGGGCATAATAGTTATAAATCCTAACAATCCAACAGGTGCATTGTACCCTAAGGAGATTTTAGAGCAAATAATTGCAGTTGCAAGAGAAAATGATTTAGTTATTTTTGCAGATGAAATCTACGACAGACTTGTAATGGATGGGGAAAAACACATAGCTATTTCTTCACTAGCACCAGATTTGTTTATGGTAAACTTTAACGGACTTTCTAAATCGCACAGAGTTGCAGGATTTAGAAGTGGCTGGATGTGTCTTAGTGGAGATAAGTCAAATTTTGGCGAGTATGTAGAGGCACTTGATCTGCTTTCGTCTATGAGACTTTGCTCAAATGTCCCTTCACAATATATTATCCAGACCGCACTTGGCGGATACCAAAGTGGAGATGAGCTTTTGCTTCCTGGCGGCAGGATATATGAGCAAAGAAATTTCATATATAATGCACTCAATGATATTCCAGGTATAAGTGTACAAAAACCCAAAGCAGCATTTTATATTTTTCCAAAAATAGATGTTGATAAGTTTAATATTAAAGATGATGAGAAGTTTGTTCTTGACTTTTTGAAGGAGAAGAAAGTTCTTATGGTGCATGGTGGCGGTTTTAATTGGAATGAACCGGACCATTTTAGAATAGTATATCTTCCAAATGTTGAATTGCTTGATTCTGCAACACAAAAGCTTGCAAGCTTCCTCTCAAACTATAAGCAGATTTAGAGAATCACAGAATAAATTAATTAAGTAGATTGATAGGTAGAGTTAAAAAGTATAACACATGGAATCATTATACATTAATAAAAAACAATAGGAACCCAGCTGATAAGCAGTTGGGTTCCTATTTAGTTAGTAACAACTTATCTTAATAAATCAAATAAGCTAAATGATGTTTTGGTATAGACTTTATTATAAACTGCTTTTTTTATAAGTGATAGATTGTAAAATGAAGTGCGACAAATAAAAATAGCCCATAAAAGATTTTTCGTGTAAAATGAAGTTACCACAACACCATTACACACGGAGGAATC
>RZYX01000133.1 GCA_009930155.1 Clostridia bacterium
TTTTGTTTCTTCTGAAAACTGGCTCATATTTCCTCTCCCTTTTTTTCTGTACTATACCATATTAGAGAGAGGCGTTACAATTTTACTATACCAGGACAGATAAACAAAAGTGTTGATTGTATCTGCTATAATCGATATTGCAATATACGGAAAACAGCAGCCAAGGCTTTGAGCCTTGACTGCTGTTTTTCGCCGGCACAAAATGCATTATAAATAGCGAGAAAAAATAACTGTTGTAATATTCAGTTTTGTTGATATAATAAAAAAACGTGCAAAGGAGGAAAGCCGGAAGCTGATTGTGCATGCCACACCTCATGTCGGAGTCCGTATGCGGACTCAAAATTTTATAGCGCGGACTATCGTCCGTGGGTTATGCGGAAATTTCCGCAGTATCTGTATAAAACAGCATGAGAGTAGTAAAAGTAACCAACTGTTCTGGCAGGCAACTTACTATATAGACTCAAATGGTACGACCGGAAAATTGGATAAATAAAATGCGGGTATATCCCAATAATAAATAATACAATACATGGCGGGTTTGTTAATTACAGATACAATTAATTTTTTAGAAAGTGAGAATCTTCTATGAAAAAACTAATTGTATTGTTTCTTACACTCAGCCTTTTCCTCGCGGGCTGCAGTGCAACATCAAACGCAAACACATCCGACATTCCTGACGCGGAGGGCGCAACCTCCGCTGACGGCAACTACACTGATGAGATGAAGATACCGTATGCATGCAACTTAGATGCCGAATATGGCGCCGACAGTGTCGAGAGAGAGGGCGATCATGTTGACAGCCCATATTTCAACACCCTTGACTTCTATAACATGCAGTCAAGCAATACGCTTACCATTTTATCTCATTTCAAAACTCAGCAGCAGACATCAGAATGGAGCTGCGGTGTTTCGAGCGCCCTGATGGTGCTCAACTGGTATGACAAGCTTGGCGATTACAACGAGGAAAGCCTTGCCCAATTCAGAAGCAACGGACTTTCGCCCGAAGGCACAAGTCTCAATCAGCTTATTGACATATTCAACGGTGTCGGAGGCTTCGATGTCTACTCAACATTTGATTGCGCCGAAAACGTGCAGGAAGTATTCACCTTTGATTACATACAGCAGACCTTAGCTGCGGGCAATCCGATCATAATCGGTTGGAATGACTGGGGCGGTCACTGGCAGGTGATTATCGGATACGACACACTCGGCACTGAGACGACGCAGGATGATGTTATAATAGTTGCTGATTCCTATGATACAACAGACCATAATCAGGATGGTTATGGGGTATACAGCGCAGAAAGATTCATTTATAACTTCACCTTCTACGATTTCTTCCCCGAAGAAGAGCTGAATGACATGGTGTTTGCTGTAGCAACACCGGCAGAATAAAGTCTTTCCGGCAGACCGAATTTTGCACAAGATAATTCTTAGATAATAATATTTAGGACGCATTGACTAAATGGCCAATGCGTCCTAATGTTTTATATGCGTCCCACTGAACTTGATTTTTAAGGATTAATATAAAAATCCGTAGTTTTGATAACTACGGATTTTCCAAACTATATACTCTTAACGCGAAAATCTATGAGCTTTTCGTGATTTATATGTGCTCATTATAACCAACCATTATCTGCTTCTCTTTTTCTCTGCACAGCTTCATCGTGAGCTATGTTTCTCTGCTCAAAATCATGTACTAGTTCATTACATGAATTACATTGATAAGTCGTACTGCTTACCTTCTGTAAAACTCTTTCTCGCTTTCTATCATCTAAACACGGCTTACAGTATAGTTTATCTATCCCCTCATCTGGCTTATAATAGGCAAAATTCTTATATAGTTTGAATCCTTTTTTCTCTGGATAGTTTTCCGTAGAATCTTTTATTTTCTGTAACTTCATACTTTTGTGACTAAGCCTTGATATAAGATTAATAATAATTGAAATCAAAATAATAAAAACTATTATTAAAGCTAAATTATTTACTGATTTTAATAATAAAAACGCTCTTGTTTCGTTATTAAATAATGTTAAAACCCATAATATCACAGTGCCTAACAAAGCTGGAATAATTCCTGAAGCACTTACTTTAAGAAACTTCTTCATAATTCTCACCCATTTAATAATTTTTGAAATCTATATTAAGTTTGTCGATTGCATTTGCAAGGCTTCTGGTTGCTTCTTCGATTTGAGGTTTAAGCTCTTCGCTTTTTATCTTATTTAAATCATAGAATTTATCAAGAGCAATTCTTTGTCTTTCTGACAACTTTTCTGGCGGCATCTGTAAAAATTTTTTTAAGTCGTTTACAGTATATTCATGTTTGATTTCCCTTTTATAAAAGCCTTTAAAGTTGAGCCAACATTTTTTTATAGCTTTCATTAGCGCCTTTGAAAGCTTAGGCAATATCAAACATATAAAACCAACAATAACACCGACAATTATTGCATCTTTGTTATTTAAAAAAAAGTCAATCACACCTTGACCCCCAATACAATCCATATACAATTGAAATGTTTAATTGATAAATTAACCCATTTTGACTTTTGCAGATATGTAATTAACAAAAGCGCTACACATTACAAGCATAAATTTAGCATCTTCGAATGTAACTTCTTTCCCTGTATCCATAAGCGCATGACGTATTCCTGTTTTGCTATCATTTGTATAGCAATAGATTTTTTCTAATCCCGATTTAAAATCTCCATTAATATCAATTATATCTTTAGATTTCATGTAATCAAGGGCTGAGCCTAATGTCGTTTTTCCTGTCAAATCTCTGCAAATTGCTTCAACTGCACTAATTGATTCTTTAATCGAATTACGATAATCAGGGGCTTTTCTATCTGAAAGCAATGTTATCGCAGTTTCTATATGCGTTTTAGCCAGTCTGTTTTTACCCGCTTCTTCTAGCTCTTTTATTTCGTTAATATCTGTAATCGGCGCTATTTCTTTCTTAATAATTCTATATCCAGACATTTCGCGCTCCAAAATGGCGTTCAGCTCAGAAATGAATCCATTAATAAAATTACTACTTGACATTTCTACTATAATAAACTGTAACAAATCATAAACTTCATTCCACTCAGCAGTAGCAAAGTAATTATAATTTGTTTGAATATATGAAGAAGGTTTGGTAATATACTCAAATCTGTTTTTGAAAAACTCACTATTAATGTCTTCTAGGAGTGTATATCTGCCTGTACTAAATTCATAATCATTTAGAAAATTAATATAGCAATAATTCCAAAGCGCATTACGCAAGTCCATATCCATATCATCAACTTGCAATATAGTCCTAATCGGTTTTAATCCCATTCTTTGAGAAAAGCTAAGAGCCATACGTTCACCCCTATATCGATAATAATGAAAAACCAATTGCACTTTATCATTATATCACTATTATAAGGCGTATTACCACTAATTTCTATATATTTTGCGCTTATCCTAACCCAAAGAGTAGAATAAAGACAAAGCGACTTTTTCAGTTATGCTCGCGCATTTGCGACTTTTTCGATAAAATAAGGATTTATTAGATGACCGAAAAAGTCGCATAAAATTACAAATTGTTACTTTACGAATTTTCAATTTATACTTTCAATCACATATGTTTTTCTATCTGGCATCATTATACAGTTATAAAGGATTAATATAAAAATCCGTAGTTTTGATAACTACGGATTTTCCAAATATTGGTGGAGATGGCGGGAGTTGAACCCGCGTCCGAAAGCACTTCGACAAAAACTTCTCCGGGCGCAGACGGTTATTTTGGAGGCCCGGAGCCTCCTGTTCCCATCACATACGGCAAGCCGTCACGCCGTATGGTCAGGTGAGCTTCATTATTCATGGCGCGCTCAAAGCTTTGCGCGCTCACGGACGCTGCTAAGTGACGCCTTACACCTGGGCCGCAGCACTCCCAGGGAAGACGAGCAGCCTTATGCGGCTACTAATTCTAAAGAATCGTTGTTCTTTAATTTATAGGTGCCCATTTTTTGGATGGTAGGCGCATCCGCCCGCTATTTAAGCCTCTACACCCCCGTCGAAACCGGTACATCCCCATATGGGCGCTCCCGAAGAGGGGAGCGCATTAAAGGTTAATGACCTCGCAGGATATGACGAAGCAATTTTAAAAAAGTTCCTTATGCTCTGAGCGTTTCCGGCTCTGCATATTTTTCGCCGAAGGTCTCGACCGTGACCTTTTTCATTTTCTGCTCCTTGAGCGGCCGGTCAAAGCGGTCTGTGTCTGTATCGGCTATTGCATCAACAACGTCAAGACCCTCGATGACCTTGCCGAAGGAGGCATACTGTCCGTTGAGATGGCTGGCCGGCTTGTGCATGATGAAAAACTGGCTGCCGGCGGAGTCTGGATGCATGGCCCGGGCCATGGAC
>RZYX01000134.1 GCA_009930155.1 Clostridia bacterium
ATATGATGACAACGGAAATATGCTTGAAAAACGCTTAACACCGTTTGTTGACAGCACAGCACAAACCCAAATAGTAAAGCTCACAAATGTTTATGACCGTTTCAATCAGCTTACAATGAGCATTACAGATGATGGCAAAACAGTATGCAACACATACAACGGCGAAGGCTTGCGTATACGCAAGGATGTTAACGGAGTAGCTACAAACTATCTTTATGAGGGCATGAAAGTTGTTGCAGAATATGACGGTGAATACAACCTGGGGGCACAAAATGTTCAGGGACTGAACCTGCTCATGCGTGTTGAGCAAAACGCAACATATTACTACATGTATAACGGACATGCAGATGTAACAGCACTTCTAAGTGCACAGACAGGTAACATAGATGCAACATATTATTATGATGCGTTCGGCACAGTTTTGTCGCAGACAGGCAATGTAAGCAACAGTTATCTCTATGCAGGTTATCAGTATGATGAAGAAACAGGCCTTTACTACTTGAATGCAAGAATGTATGACTCAGAGACAGCAAGATTTGTCCAAGAGGATACATACAGAGGCAATCCAAATGACCCACTTAGCTTGAATTTGTATACCTATTGTGCGAATAATCCGCTTAAATATGAAGACCCAAGTGGTCATAGCTGGATAAGTACTAAGTTTAATAATTTAAAAAAGAGTGTTTCAAAAAAGATAGAGACGGCAAAAAAAGTAGTTAAAAGTGTAGTTAATACTGTGAAAACTAAGATTACAAATTCATCTACATATAAAAAGGCGGCAGAATTTTATAATAAACATGAACAGACAATAAAAAAAGTGGCAATAGTCACAGCAACCGTGGCAGCAATTGCATTGGGAGTTACGGCAACAGTTGCAACCGGAGGATTAGCAGGAGCTGTAATTGGCGGTGCTTTAACAGGCATGGGTATGGGCATTGGTATTACCGGAGTTTCTGACTATATGGATGATCATAAAATAAACAAATCTATGAATGAATATCTAGCAAATGCTGGTGGTGGAGCAATTGCAGGTGGAATTCTCGGTGCTGGTGGATTTATGATGGCTGAAGGAGTCATGGCAAACACATTGGCAAGTACCATGACACTAGGAGGAACCAGTGCCATGGCTGGAAATATGACCACACAGTTTATGGGCAAAGGAAGTATAGATCCTGTACAAGCCTTAGAAGCAGGAATAATCGGGGCAGCAACAGCAGGATTATTTTATGGTGTTTCAAAAATTGTCGGCGGAATTACGAATAGTATCACAAGTAAGGGCAATTCACAAAATGCAAATACAGCTCAACTAAATGATGGTATTGTTAAGAGTGGGAGCGAGCTAGGGAAACTAAAATCTATTGGCAATGGAGCATGGGAATCTACAGAAGGGCTGATATATGAACAAGGCTCTAAACAAGGTAATCGTGTACTACACGTACTCGAACATACTGTTCCTGATCCTAGTAAACCACTTCATTCTGTCTTTAACGCCGGAAGAGATAAAGTTCTTGGCGTAGTTGATGAAGCATGGTCAATGAGAAACTCTGTAACACCAATATTACAGAAAAATGGAAATCAAGTCTTTGATATTCCTATGAGTAAAATCATCGGAACAAATGGAGAAACAACAATAAGGATCGTTGTCGAAAATGGGACTTCAAAAATTGTTACTTCATTCCCTGTAAAATAATTTTAAGGAGATGTTAATATATGGTCTACTGTCCCTTTTGTGATGGGCAAGGTGTTATTTATAAAGCTAGAATTAAAGATACAGATATAAACATTTTTATATGCGATGAATGTGATACCGTTTGGAAAGCGGCGGAAATTACCGAAGATTCTTCGTTAAGATTCAAAGATATTATGAATGAATTGGGACTGCAACCTCTATGGTCAGAATTGGAAGAGGTAGAAAAGCTATAAGAACGAGGAGTTGAATTTCTAAGTCGGATTAACAAATCACAGCACCTCAAACAGCAGGATTATTTTATGGTGGGGCAA
This sequence comes from Clostridia bacterium, assembly GCA_009930155.1. The sequence continues at coordinate 2,002 of RZYX01000134.1, forward strand.
AGCTTGTCGGCGGAATTAAGAATAGTATCACAAGTAAGGGCAATTCACAAAATGCAAATACAGCTCAACTAAATGATGCTGTTGTTAAGGGTGGGGTTGATGATGTAGCCACAAAAGCTAAGCCGTATACTAATAGCAGACCAAGCTATGGTAAAGGGCAAGTTGATGAAGTATGGAACAATGCTAAAGATCCTGCTACCGGCAAAGTATATGACCCTACTGGTGTTGAAATCAAATGGGATCCAACAAAGCCAAGGAATGGCCAATGGGATATGGGACATATTCCAGGAGAGAAATACTCGGATATGCAGAAGCTGTATATGGATGGAACTATTAGCAAACAAGAGTTCTTGGAATGGTATAAAAATCCAAGTAACTATAGACCCGAACTAACAAGTACGAATAGAGGGCACTTATTTGAATAATGGGTACTGGAGGAAAATAGATGGATTTACAGAAAGCTGATTATGGCACTGTTATAAAATTTGGATCGATTGATGACTTACTGAGTAAACTCAAACTTGAAGTTCAAAACCTTAGTGATATTATCGATACTAAGGACGCAAATGGAATAAGTTTATTTCAAAGGGCACTGATTAGTAGAAAGTTTGAAGTAGCTCATTATATGTTGAATGAGAATGTGAAGATTAATGTTATTTCAAAAGAGGGATTTAATGAACTACACTATTTAGCAGCAAATATAAATTTTGATGGAGCGCTTGATTTAGCACGATTATTGATTCAACGTGGATGTGATTTAAGTCAAATTGATAACAAATATGGTAATACTGCATTGTTGTCGATATGTTTAGAACTTCTAAAACGTCAATCAGATGAGGGCATGAAATTCTTAGAAGAAGTATTATCAAATCATCAAAACATTGATATCACAAACAAATCAGGAATTAGTGTTAGAAAATTATTAACAGAACGAGGGCCAGAAAGGATTAAAGAGCTAATCAAGGAGGAATAAACATGGAAAGCATGGGTTTAGGTGGATGTGTAGTATCAAGAAATATTTTGAATGGTCTGGGGAATGTCAAATGGTGTATCCGAGAGTCTTCACGTAATGAACTTGATAACGGTTGGAGATTTTTGTCTGACATAGACACTGATGAATTTTTAGCTAATTCATCCAATATGGCGGTGTGTGATTGGGGAACTATTGTCAATATAGAACCCGCTGTTATTGAAATATTTAATATGCCAGTCGGCACAGATATAATGTTGGTGAATGAGAACAATCTTAAAAAATTTGTGTATACCGAAACTGGCGTAGAAATTTAGGTTTCAGTACATTATCGTGCATATCCACCTAACCGTAACCTTGTAAATGGCTTGAAATGGCGGGTTAGTGAAGTTGCTGACCACCCATTTGACACACAAAGGGTCATTTCGACCACGCAACAAGAATCTTTGAATTGTCGGCTATTGCCGGCGATTGTGAATCGGGGTGACCACGTCCCTTTATCCTGCACCGAAATAATATTCAGAGCAGGCAGTAGTTTTGACCTTAAAAGGTGAATCGGAACGCTCGCCAAATTCGCCCCAAACAGGTGTTTTTCATCGCCAGTGGTATCTTTAATCCACTTGAGATGAAAAAAAGCCACACAGGGCGAACGTGTGCGACAGGTGGGCAAGTTAACTCCTAAGCCAGTAACGGAAATGCTTTCGGGTTCTGTTGCAAAAAATCTTTTGCAACAAACAATGAGCCGAACTAGTTCCTTAACAAAACAATTTTACGCAACGCAAAAAGCTGGTTTATCAATGCAACTTTTGAGTTACATTTGATGTGCCAGCTTTTCCTTTATGTATCATGTGTATTGCTTCAGTGCCAGGCATAGTAACAGCAACATATGTATATGACATTGTTGATAACATGCAGGAGGGTGAGTGTGCTGAAACAGCTCAATATCCGCAGGGAGAAGTTGTAACAAAGGTCTATGACAAGGCAGGAAGATTGTCTAAAGTTGTTGCATGCGGAGATACAACGAAGTATAATTATTATGATAACGGCAGCGTTCAAAGCGTAGTTTATGATAGTGGTGCAAAAGAGGAATATACATATACAGCTAACAACCTTTTGGACACACTTACGAACAAAAAGGCCGACGGAGCAATAATCAGCACATACGGCTATTCATATGACGGAGTAGGAAACATACTGTCGAAAATTGATAACCTGGGTACAACAAGTTATCTCTATGACAGCATAAATCGCCTCGCTACAGAAACCTCTCCAGATGGAAAAACAACAGCATACACATATGACGGATCAGGTAACAGACTCACAGAAACAACCACAGTAGGCACAGATGTAACCGTAATTTCATACACATACGATACATCAAACAAGCTTACACAAACGGAAACAAAGGTAAAT
>RZYX01000135.1 GCA_009930155.1 Clostridia bacterium
ATCAGTTTATCGGTTGATCGGTTGATCGGTTGATCGGTTGATCGGTTGATCGGTTGCATGCATGCTTGCTGTTTAGGATAGTGGTCGGCAAACAATTTATGGCAATATCTCTTTCAATTCTCGCAGTACCATGGCGGTAGCTCCCCAAACAATTTGATTTCCGAATGCAAAAGATGGAGCGGGAATAATTAAATTTCGAGCATTTACATCTCTTATTTGTTCCGATTCGAGCAAATCTAATAAATCTACAACGAAAACATTTTTTACTTCATCTTCGCAAATTGTCAAACTGCCAATTTCATTTGTAAAGCATATCACAGGTAAAACATTATATCTGCTAATTGGAATTTGAACAGGGGTTAAGTTACCAAGATGAGCCGATTTTGAAACAACAATTCCAACTTCCTCGGCTGCTTCACGTAGTGCAGTTTCAATAAGGTCGTTATCGCTATCTTCTTTTCTCCCACCCGGAAAAGCAATTTGTCCTGAATGTGGTCCAGAATCCGGAACGCGCTCAATTAAAATTGTTTTAATTCTCTCCTTGTCCTCAAACAAACAAATTAAAACAGCAGCTTCTCGCAAAACTTGATTATAGTTAAAATACTCAGGAGTATTGTTGGGAAAAACAGGAATCATTTTTTCCTGCGCCATCATCCCAGGCAAATTATCTTTTAATCTTTTCTCTAAAAAAAATTTAAAAGACTCTATAGAAACTTCATTTTTAATCATTGCAAAAAAAAGGCAGAATAATCTGCCCTTTATAATTATTTACTTTCTTACTTTTTTAATAAACTCTTCTACTTCGGGCACACCCCCCTGATAAACAAGATAACCGTTATAAGGTTCACGCTCGGTTATTTCGTCATTAATTGGTGTAAGCATTAGTTTTTTCACTTCTTCGTGGTCGTCTGTTTGTCCAAGTGCCCAACCGAGTTTAATGTATGCAACCTCTGGCAACATATTTCCTGCAGGAATGATTCCCATAGCCATCATATCGCGACCGGTATCGTAAACATACATTTGCACATATCCCCAAATTGTTTGTAATGTCATATACATGTGTACTCCGGCAGCTTGAGCGCGTTTAATTGCAGGATATATTTCCTTGTTAACGTGTCCTAATCCTGTACCAACAAAAACAATTCCTTTATAACCGGCATCAACCAGCGCGTCGATAACATCAGGTTTCATTCCTGTGTAATAATAAACCATTGTTACGCTATCGGAAAAGAAAGGTTTAATCACAACATTTTTATCGCTACGTCTTTTGTTATAATTCTTTTTTATAGGTGTAATTCCTTCTCTGGTCACCATTGCTAGTGGAGTATCTCCAATTGTACGAAATGTTGAACGGTAAGATGAGTGCATTTTACGAACCCGTGTTCCTTTATGCAGCAAACCATATTCATCTGAGGTTGGTCCAAACATACAAACCTGTACTTCGGCGATATCAGAATGTCCGGCAGTTTTCATTGCATGCATCAAATTTAGAGCTGCATCAGAGCTTGGGCGATCGGAAGAACGCTGCGAGCCTACCAATACAACCGGGACTGGTAAATTCTGACACATAAACGTTAAGACTGCTCCAGTATGATGCAATGTATCTGTTCCATGTCCGATTACTATTCCGTCTATTCCTTTTTCAATTTCACGACCGATTGCTTTTGCGAGTTCTATGTACTGAGCCGGTCCCATGTTTTCACTAAAAACAGCAAATATTTTTTCTGTATCCAAATTACAAATATCTGCAAGCTCAGGAACTGCTCCGTAAAGTTCGCCGGGAGAAAACGCCGGAATAACTGCCCCTGTTCTATAATCCAAACGCGAAGCAATTGTGCCGCCAGTACCAAAGAGTTTAACATGAGGTAATCCTTTAGTGTATGGGAATTGTTTCTCTGGAATAGCATAATTGGCTTTTTTGTAACCAACTTCCTTCATATCGATAATAGTATTGATATCAATACCGATATTATAACCGGTAACAACCTTCATTACTATGTGTTCATCATCGTCATTTGAAGATCTTGGCAAAATAGTTCCTTTAAATTCGCCTCTGGTAGTATTCATCTCGGCCTGTCCCCAAACGCGTACACTAAACTTTTTGAGTAGTTCTAAAGAGCGACCTTTGTATCCTTGAAAAAAATCTGTATTTTCCATTTATAATTGTATTTCTTTTACTTAAATTTTGTTATCAATCTCTGATTTCAACTCTGTTAAACAAATATTTCCTTCTGCCATAGGGCGAATATGTCCCATTATCCAATCGGCTTTATTCTTTTTTGTATTATTGATTGCCTCTTGATTAAATTTTTCGGCTAAAAAGTCGATTTGTGCAAAAAGCTCATCTTTTGTACGTTTTTTAAAATTGATAACAGTCAAAATCGAATTAAAATCCATGTGAGGATGTTGATACAATTCGGGCAACATTTTCTTACCTAGGGGACAATGCAAATCATTATCCTTTAAGAATTTAATCAATTCAATTACTTTATCATAAGTAAATCCGTCACCAGCTTCGTAATGGCCATCAACATATTTAAGATGCTGTCCAAACAGTTTTCCGGCTGATTTTGGTTCAACCCCTAGTTCCTCAATTGCTTGTTTAACATAAGGATATAGATTTTTACTTAACAAATAGTGATAAGTATCTTCTGGAATTCCGAGTTTAATAAATTCGGATAATCTATCTGCAACATCGGTTGGCAGATTTTTACCTAAGTTGTCGATATGTTCGGGTGCAAGAGGAATTGGCATTGAGTCGGTATCGGGATACATTCTATCTGCTCCGGGTAGAACTCTCTCGAACATTGTTGTTCCGTCTTCGAAAGACTTGCGCGTTTCGTTAGGAATACCTTCGAAAGCCATTTTACATCTTTCTTCGATAGTTTCTAGAGCAGTTTCAATATCTTCTTCAGGTGCCCAGAAAACAATAACAGAGTCCTTATCCTCATCGGAATCAAGAATCATTTTAATGATTTCCATATCTACCGGAGTAATTATTTGCTGAGGCATTTCGGTGTGCACCATGTTTGGTTTTTCGATACATGCAATAACTTTAAGTCTGTCAGCAATTTCTTCGGCAAACATAATTCCGGGTTGGTTAAACCACGATAAAATCCCTTTAAAGTTTGGTAAGTTTACTGCTACAAGTTTTTGACCGGAATCGCAAGCATCTTTAATTGCAGGATGTGTGATTTTAAAAGCATCAAAATCCAGCAAAGCATGATCAATTTTCCATTTTTCAGGACTTTTCACTCTGGACAAAAGTTCGTCGCGCATTAATAAAAGTGACCATTGTCTAAAGCACTCATTATGAGTTAGTTCAGGTATCCATTTTGTATGAGCCACCCCTTTAATTTCGACACGAGTACCACCCTTGCAACTAACATTAACATCTTGTCGTCCGGCTCCCATTCCTGTTCTTACTTTACCGGTTGATCTATTTAAGAATCTGATATAATCGCAAGCTTCTTTTACCTCATCGGGATTAACCATATCGGGATAAGTAACAGTTTCGATTAGTGGCATTCCAAGACGGTCGGTTTTATAAACTCTACGATGGCCTATATCGCTAATTTCGCGGCAAGAATCTTCTTCGATACTTAATTGAATTAGCCTAACTTTTTTATTTTTGAGTTGAATTTCGCCTTCAACGCCAAGAATTGCAGTACGTTGAAACCCTGTTGGGATACTACCATCAAGATATTGTTTACGAGTGATATGAACTTCGCCAACTACATTAAATTTACTTAGGATAGTTATTTCGAGAGCTCTATCCAAAGCTTGACGATTAATCAAAAATGGAGGAGTATCATCGACCTCGTAAGTACAAGCATTTTCGTTATTTATGCGATAAACAATTTCTTTTTTAGTTTTAAACTCCATCAGAGCAGTGCCGTCATATTCACCTAATTCACTTAAAGTTGGGCGCATGTGTCGGATTACCTCTGCATCATATTCGTCATCTTTATGAAAAATCCCTGCCGGGCAATGACAAAACAATTTTTTATCGGTAAGTAATTGCTGATGTACTTCGAGACCCGACATAAAACCAATACGGTCGTAATCTTTTTGTGAAGCCTCTTTTCTTGGGACATAACCGGCCTTTTTCATAGTAGCAAGATAATTGCTATAAGGCTCAAACTGATTTTTCTTCATTATAAAGTGATATTAAGTTTTTTTAAGGCCTCAAATTTATATTTTGTTTGGGAGAATTGCAAGAAATATTTTGGAAAGCTTTCACTTGAATTAACTCAAATTATAAAAAAAGTATTAGCCCGCATTATTACTTCGTGAGGGCTTCGCCGTTCATGCGATTAGCTTTGTGTAGATACAAGGCGTCTAACTTTGCAGTCATACCTTTGTATTACA
>RZYX01000036.1 GCA_009930155.1 Clostridia bacterium
TAGGCCACATTCATACAATAATTATTTAACACCAATGGAGGTTCGATTTAATTAGATATTTATCGAACAAAGTGTTACAAAAAAGGTTGACCAGTACAAACACTATTTCTGCATCATTTTCAACCACAATCTTTTCAATCTCTTCGATTGGCGAAAAAACACAAAACACTGCAAACAAACTGCTTGCGGGAGTGTCAAAACTCTCACAAAGTTCCATTTGAATAGGTGTGCCAAACTGCACTGTTTGCCCACTTACTGTTGTTGCCTCAATTTTCATCGCACTCTCACCGTATCCCCAACATCCACAGCCCATGGATTTGAAATTTGCTCGTTTAGCCTCAAAAGTTCTTCAATGGAAACATCATAAACAGCCGAAAGATTCCACAAGCTTTCTTCCTGCTGTATCGTATGATACTGCAAGAAAGTTAACTGCTCCACTTGCCTTTGCGGCACTTCAACAAACTCAAAGCTATACGAAACCATATCTTCAAAGCTATCTTCCCCTTTTACAAGCTTTGTCATTATTGCAATCATCGGCTGTGTTCCCGACACAAAAAGCTCTCCCGCTCCACCCTGTAAAAATAGGCGAAGAATCGTTTCAAACTCCTGATTTGAGCTTTTTCCAAATAGTTCACCCTCACCACTTATTACAAGTGGTTTTATTCCAAGTTCCTGAAGCTCAAAAGCATCAAATGGCACTGCAATCTGCTTTAGATTTGACACTGCTTTTATTTCAATTTTTTGTGGGTTAATATAAAACTCAAAGTTTTTAAACCTCATTGGTACATTATTCATTTTTCCTCCTTAAAGCCTTGTTGGATATCGGCGTGAAAGACGCTCTGCCTCATCTGAAAGTTGTTTTAAAAGTTCATAGCTATTTTCGTTTTCTTTTGACTCGTCCATTTGCTATGCCTCCGTTACATTTAATTTCGGGCTTGTAATCACCGCTGTTTGTATTGTTGATTTACCGTTTAAAATATGCTCGCAAAGCTCTGTCCACTCGCAATTTGAAAAGGTGTGTATCTTCCCTTGCTTTTTAATCTCTACCGAAAAGTCACAAAGCGTTGCAAAATCAAGGCTAGCATTTTCCCTCTCAATTTTTGTAAGAGTCAAAAAATACTGCTTTGCACCTACCGCAACTGCACTTGCCTCGCCCTCTCCATAAGAGCTTATAAGCTTTGTATTCCTTATTGTTTTAATGCTGCACTCTTGCGCTAGTGCCACCTTTTCTTCATTTACAAATATCTCTATTTTCTGCGAACAAAGCAAAGTTTCACCTGTATCAATAGCCACCCTAGACCACCGCCTTTGTTATATTTGTGTCTATGCAAGCCAAACCGCAAAGCTCATATGCACCCGTTTCACGGTTAACCTTTACGCTTCCAAGACTGCACTGTTTAACATTAAAGCTGGAGTCAAACCACAAATCCTCAATCAATTTTTGCATTATGCTAAGGCATTCAATCGACTGTGAAAAAAGTGGCACGCAAACCAAAAGTTCGATTTGTACCACCGCTTTTTTATCAAATTCCCCGCCTATATAACTGTCTGTCATCTCTACTGAATTAAATCCAACGGAAACAACCGTCTTAATAAGGGGAGATGCCTTTAAAACTCCTGGGTATTTTGTAATAAAGCTAGCGTTTAGATCACCGTTTTTATCTTTAAGTTCATCACAAACGGCTTGCAAAAAGTCAGACAAATTATTCATAATCCGCCTCCTCCACACTTTTTACAATCGCCCATATGTAAAGAGCCTTGTTGCCCAAAAAAACTTTTTCCACTTTATTTATGTAATACTTTTTGTTATCGCAATCTGCAATCCAAGCATCCTTTGGCAATGCACTCAAGTTGTGTTTTTCAGGCCCAATATAAAGATAATACCCCTGCTCTGAAAATCCAATGTCGGTTTGAAGTCCCTCAAGATACATCTTGTTTTTATATCTAAGAGGCTGTAAAAACGCTCGGTACGAACCACTTGTCCATCCGTCGCTCATATGAAGAGAAACATCTCTGCCAAAACTTTTTATCATTGCCTCAACGCTGTTCATATTTCCACCTGCCTAAAAATAAAGCCATCATCATCAAAAAGAGACGCCGCCGCAAGCAATGCATCCTGCTTTATTTTTTGTGCTGCGTCCATAACACAATCCACGCTTTTTGTAACTGTAACATCACCAGCTTTAAACTGTGTTACACCGCCATCTTCTAAACATTTTAGCAACATATATCTGTAATACGCTGTTGCTGTTGCCGCATAAATCGCCGCAGGATTTGTTTCATCACTACCACTTTTAAGTTTTCCCGAAATTTCTAATGCCGCCTCTGCACAAAGGGGCAGACAAGTCGCTGCCCCTTCAGTGTCAAGGGTGGTGATTTCGCAAAGACGGTTATAAACTGAGCTTGCGTTAATCATCTGTTTTCACCCCTTATTTTAATTAAGCTTTAGCCTCTGTTGAAAGAATCTTAGAAGCTCCTGCAAAAATCTTTGAAAAACCAGTTGTGCTAGTAACGCAAGCTCTTTCGATTTGACGGTCGATAAGCTTGTCATAATCTGTTATGACGCCGCCAGCCTCAACCTTTTCAAGTGCACAGTTCTTGTCAAGACCGATTATGTACTTTGAATCAAGAGATTTTGACTTAACAAGCTCTGCACCAAGAGGGGTAACAAGCTTGCCTGTTGCATGAAAATTAAGTCCTGCTGTTGCATCCCTAAACTCAGAAAAGCCTAAAAGAGTTGGCATGTTATCTGTTTTGGCAATCATCGTTGTCATGTTGTACTGACCCATAGCATTCCAAAGCGAGATAAGGTCTGCATATGTAAGAGTGCCTGCTGTTGCTGTATGCACTTTTTCTGCTCCTGCGGTAAGAGCTGCAATTGCATCCTCAAGCTGGGAAGATGCAATTTGTGCACCAATTTGCTTTAACATAACTGTAAACAAATCAAGCCTTTGAAAACGAATTGTTTCATATGATGCAACAATCATTCTGCCTCTTTTGCGAAGTGTTACAAGTTCATTGCTTGGTGAAATAACTGTCTGCGGAATAAACGCACCCTGAGTTACTCTTTTAAGGTCTGCTTCGTCATCTGATATGTCTGATGTTATTGCACGATAATCAAGACCATCTATTTTTGTAGTCGTTGCAATAATTTTTGAAAGTACATCAGCACTATCCATACCCTGCTTTACTGCACGAGAAACATACTCAGGGAACAAAGCGGCACTATCAGAAGTTTTAAAAAACTTTTCAACAATATCACTGCCGTTGCCTCCCACACGAATATCAAAACGCTTTAGCTGACGCTCAAAAGCATCAAGCCCCTCAAGGTTTGTTCCTACATAATTTTCAGATGGGTCTAGCTCCTCCAGTGCATTTGAAAAGCCCCCGTTTGTTGTATAAAGTCCTTTTTCAAGTCTTATGTTGTCATAACTTGGCATAATTTTTTCCTCCTATTATTTATTAAAGTAAAAAGCCTACAATTTTTGATGTTGTATCTACATTTAGCACAAGGTGTGACCTGCCACCTGTTGAAGCAACTTTTACACCGCCAGTGCCATTGCCCGCAAGAGTGCAATAGCCAACTGTTGGTGCTGTTTCTGTGTATTCTACCTCAGCATAGCCAGAAAGCTGAACTGTTGCAAAATCATCGCTCTCGATGTAACTTAACACACCACAAAAGTCGTTGCCCGCCGTGCAGCTTGTAACCTTATTGTTTGCACTCATCTTAACAACCTCACCCGTTGCCACTGTTCCTGTAATTTCAAATGTTGCTGAATTGTCATTGTAACCGTTAAAAGAAATACTCATTTTGTCCTCCTAATTTTTATTAGATTTTAAATTCTAAATTTGTTGTTTTTCCCTTTTGCTTTTGTGGTGTAAGCTGAATTGTTGGCGGCACTGCCTCTGCCATCTTTTCAAAGAATGCCGATTTAAGCTCTGCAAGCTCCTTTGCATTTGCACGCATAAGCATATCTTCAAAAGTTTGCATATTCATCTTTGGCATTGTTGCCGCACACATTTTGATTACATCACTACGCAAGGCAGATTTATATGTTTCTCCATCTGCCGCCTTTTCTTTAAGCTCGTTTATTTCACTTTTAAGAACATCAAGCTCGCCCTTAGTAATTACAAGCTCCGACCTTGCCGATTTAATTGTTTCAATCATGCTCTCCATCTTCTGCTCTCCTTTCACCTTTGATGCATTAAACGCCTTTGTGACTCCTGCACCCACTTGTGCGGGCACTGCAACAAAAGACCACTCATATGCATCTTTAGGCTCACTTAAAATGCTGTGGCACACAGCCCCGTTATAACTTTTTCCATTTTTGTGATTGCATGGGTTCTCTCGCCTGTCATTACCACATACAGAACACACAACACCTAAAACAGAGCAACCAACGCTAACTTCTTTTTTTATACCCGCATCAATCTCTGCTATAAGATCTACATTTTTTTGCGTTTTTGCCATATAGGCTCTTGCCACAAGCTTTGTGTAGTTTTCTCCTGCCCTTGTCTTTCGTGTAAGGTCGGACTCCACTCTGGTTTCAAAAATTCTTGCAACCTGATTGTTTGCCTGCATACTGTGGTCTAAAATCCCTGTTTTGCCCACAAACATTGGTGCAAGGCTGTGTAGTGCATCAATGCTGAAACGCTCAAAATCTCTGTCAATTTCGTTGTCGCACAGCACCACATTAAATATATAAACGCTGTCCTGCGTCTGCTCTTTGCGAGCAAGTGCGTTTATTTTTTCAAGGTCGCTTTTGCTTATTATAGAAGTGTCCACACTGCTCAAAAAGTCCTTTTTAATATTGCTCATCTCCCTGCTCACTTTGACTGTTTTTTAGTTCTGTTTCTATCTTATCTGCCTGTGCGTTATAAAGCCTTGCTTTTGAAAGCTCCACTTCGTCTTGAAGAGTTACATCGCTCCAGCAAATTTCAAAGCTGTTATCAAGTCCCTCAAGACGCAAGAAAGTGTCACATATCTTGTATACAACAGGGTTTAAAATCCTCCTGTACGCTTCAAGCTCACTTGTCAAAACATCTGCCTGCTGTGACGACATTCTCTCGGTTGCAGACCAACTAAGTCCAAGCATAAACGGTGGCAATCCCGTTTTTGCAACAATCTGCTCAAGGATTTGACGCACAGGAACTTCACTGTCTAAAATCTGGTTGTCTGCTCCTATTGCTTTTATCTGCACATCTCCAACCGCAACAAAATCCTTAACAGCTCCTCCACCGTGCATTGCTTCGCCCCATTCTTTTGCAACTTGCAGTGCACGCTGTTTTGCATACGCTCTGTCCATACCGTCATTTTGTGGCTTGTATGTTACAGCAAAACGAACATTGCCAACCCGTTCCCAGTTAATGCCGATTGTGTTATAAATCTTTAGCAAAACAGAGCTTATAAAAGGCAATCCATGCAAAATAGAATTACCACTTAGCCTGCCCGCCTGTGGATTTAAAAGAGAGAGCAAAATAAGGTTTTGATACTTTACAGGAACAGGCGTTCCACCATTGGTGTTGCAGATTTTTATATCCAGCGGATTTTCACCTTGTTTGAGTTCAATACAAGACAAATCAGCATTATAAAGTGCACAAACTCTGCCCTGTGCCGTAATTATTTCGCCAACGGCTGTGCCAAAAGTCAAAAGCTGTTCAAAATAGCTTGAAACAAATGCGTCAATGCCAACACTTGTTCCATTTACGCAAACTGTTGACAAAAACTCATCTAGTGCCTTTTGCGACTTACTACTACGGCATTTTACATTGAATTCACCAACAAGCCTAACTAGCTTAAATATTGCCGCATCAATAATCGGAACAGCCTCTCGCATAGCCATATACAGCTGTGACTGGCAGTCTGCAAGCGGGATATAGCTCTCGAGCATAGTAAATGGATGCGTGCTTGCCCTGCCTGTTTGCACTGTGCTGCTTGAGATTTCGCTTTCCTTTTCCCGTTTTCTTATCAGTCCCACCTTCATTCCTCCTTTTTATTTTTTTGCCTAAAAACCTAAGCAAAAAAGAGCCTTGCTCTTAAAACTTTAAGTCTATTAAATTTTCATAGTCTAGTATTTGCTAGCCTTTATAAATCAAAATTTGCAATCTAATTTCTGATAATTAAATAGTAAAATATATTTGCTAAAAGCCTACTTCTTTTGCCTTTATCGCCTTATTGCGGCAATACAAGCAAATCCCATTTCCTCCTCTTGTGGCAAAGTTGCCACAAAATAGCGGATATCATCCATTGCATGGTCATTTTCTTTTTTTGGCACATCGCCAGACGCCTTGTCGTTCCACCGATAAAGCGAAAACTCCTTTATACTGTCCACACAAACATCGCAAATTTTTATCTTTCCGCCTTTTAGTGCATCGCTAACTTTTCTTATGCCATCTTGAACATCATTTTTTGCTGGCATTACACAAAACTTTGCGTGACGCCTTATACATTCAATAAAGCTAGCGGCAGACGGGTCAACAATAACCGTCTGTATTTCTCTATCTCCCGCAAGTTTTAAAAGCTCGGCATAATATTCCTCATCTGTCTTTTGCTCGCCCATTGCCCGTGAATCAAAATAATACTCTTTTAAACGATACCAAACATCGTCCTGCCTACCCCAAAGCCCAAAAGAGGAAGGGTTAACTGTCCCGTAGTCACAAGAGATATAGTATTCATCAAAGCCTCCCTGTGGCGGTTTTGTAATGTTTCCACTTCCAAAGAAAGGATAAACAAGCCCTTGTGCCGCAACCCACTTGCCAAGCACAAACCGCTCATAAAATGCACCACTGTAAAGGGACTTGTATCTCTTTATAATCTCAGGCGATAGTGACGGATTGTCCTCCATTAAAAAATGAATATAAAGGCAATTTTTTTGCTGGGATTTTTTTATCCACTCCTCCAAAAACCAGTGGTGCGGATTTTCTGGGTTACAATTAAACCAAAACTTTGAGCCCTCAAGCGAACATCTTGCAAGAGCCTGCTCAACAAATGAACGGGGCATAAGAGCCACCTCGTCAAGCAAAACCCCGCCAAGAGTCATCCCCTGAATAAGCGATGCACTTGACTCATCTTTTCCACCAAAGATATAAAATCGGTTTGTAACACCATTTTTTGAAATCTCTATCACATTTTTTGAAACCTTGTGTTGGCACAAAAATCCAAGCTCGCAAAGCAGTGGCAAAAGAGGAGTAACCACATTTCGTTTGAGCGATGTTATCGTCTTTCCACAAATTGCAAAAGAGGTATCCTCAAAGCGATAGAAAGCCCATAATACAAAAGATATAGACATACAGAGCGTTTTTCCGCTTCGCACAGCACCATCACATATTATTGCGTCCCTGTTTTTAAACTCACTTTTATCACACCACCAGCACAGAACTTTAAGCTGCTTTGCTGAAAACGGGATAAATTGCGTTTTACTCACTATCATCCTCCTCTTGCGTTTTTGCTATTGCCCTCGCACTCTTTTCCAGTGCTTCATAGAATGGCATAATCTCTTCTTCCTTTTGTTCACAGCTAACTAAAAATAGTTTTTCAAGTGCTTTTTGGCGGTCAAAAAACTTTATTTCAATGCCACCACCCTTTGGCTTTTTTATGTCTGCCACATTAAATAAATCAAGCGAATTTATTTGCTCGTCATCCATTTCGTCAAACTTGTAAAGTAGCTTTACGGCATCATTGCCAGAGCCAAAAGCAAGCCTACGAAGTCCTACACAAATCTCTGCTGTTGTTGCCTGCTTTTCTTTGTCTTGCCTTTTTATCTCCGCTTTTATTTTTGAGTTTTGTAACAGTTTTTCTGCCGTCTTTTCTAAAAAGAGTGTGTACCCTGCTCTTGCCGCCGCCTCTTTTCCATTTCTCGTTTTGCTATAAATCGTGCAAAAAAGTTGCTCCTTTTGAGTTAAGCCATCCATGTTTATTTCCTCCTTTTAAAAAGGCAAATCATCGCTCTTTTAAACTTCGTTTGTTATAAGCTTTAAAATTGCCTTTCACTAATAGGCGAGAAAAAGCCGTTTGTCGCAAAGATTACGCAACAAACAGCTAAAGTCCCAATAATGTTAACATATTGTTCACACTTTTGAGCTTTCTCTTATATTTTATAAAATTATTTTCATCACTTTTATAACAGCCGTTAACCTTAATACAGCTCCGTTTTAGCCTTTAAATAATCTATGCATTTATTTTTAAGCACAAAAAAACAGGAGCAAAGCTAAACACTTTACTCCTGCCGATATTTTATTGGATTTTAAAAATTCCTATGCAAGCTCTACACTCTTAGCAGAACGAATTGCCTTATCACTTGCCTTGTATTCTATTGTTACTGTGTCGCCAACATTAAGAATGACTGCAATTTCACTGTCAGACGCCTTCAAAGAATAGTAATCTGCCGAGTCCGCCAAGCGAATATAATAAACACTGTTTCCGTCCATGACCGCTGTGCGAATTTCTGTAATTGCACCCGTTACACTTAAAGTTTCTTGCTTTTCTTGCTCTTGCTGTTCAAGTTCCTCTATCTTTGGAACATCAATAATAATTCCCTTTTCCCTAAGCAAATCTGCATAATTCTGAGAACACTCTGCAAGAGAACTACCCGTTGCAACAACTTGATATTGCTCAACATTTACCATGGCATACTGCTTAACAAGGCTCGAACTGTCTTTAAGTGCCATAAAATAAGTTGGTTGCCCACTAATATTTAAAAGTAGCGGGAAAGTTCCCGTGTACCCAAACTGCTGAACAACACCCTCTGCCGAATCCATCGCCGAATATTCCTTCGCTCCAGCAATAGAATAATAATTTGCTTCCTTTGTCCTCTGATTTATAAGAACAAAACCTACTATCGACTGGTCGTCCGTAACAGATGTTACGCCTGTATAAAGATAAACATCATCATCAAGAGCCAAATAATTATACCCTTCTGTTGTAACCTTTACTCCACGCTGACCAATAATAGAATTCCAAAATCCATTTTGGTATTGACCCAAGTAATTATACTGCTCAACAAGCAAGTCAGATGAAAATACTCTGTCTATCCACTGCAAGTCCTTTTTGGTTTTAACTTCGTCAACAGAATAGTAGTTGTTCTCGCCTGTAACCGCATTAACCAAAACTGCACCAACAACATCAGTGCCACCAAAAAGACCGATTTTCTTGTCTATTCTCGGACAAATCCAATACGGATTACCCATTTCATCAATTTCAAAAACTGGCTCATCAAACATATAGGTAGGATAATTAAAGCGAACATGACGAATTAAATAGCGATTAAAATATTCGCAAGTAGAGTACTTCATGCCCTCTTTAAGACGAACAACATCCGCCTCCTGAGTTACCATGTCAATAATAATGTATGCAGGGATTCCCTCTTTTTTGTTTATAAACCATTTGATAAAATCGCTGTATTTAAGCGGAGTTACACGCACTGGTTTATTTTGGTAGTTAATCTGTGTATAATAATCATCCACCGCAAACTGTGAAATCATATCCTCAAGCTCGCCAAGCTTTCTGTCGCCAAGCTTTTCTGTTGATTCAGAGTCAAGCATAGGTACGCTTGAAAAATCAACCTCTTCAATATCTGTTTCAAACTTGCCAGATTCAACAGGCAAAAGCTTACTGTAAGAGTCCGCACGGAACAATACTGAGGAGGCAAGCCCTCCAACAATAACGACAACAAAAATAACCGAGATAATTCCAATTACAACGCCTAACTGACGCTCAAAAAAGCCTTTTGATACACCCTGACCTTTAGAAGATGAAGTTACCCATGATATCAAGCCATAAGCCACACAAACAATTGCGATATAAAAATACAAATCCATAGAATGAAAGTTAAGTGCTGGCAATGAAAAATAAAAAACAACACCTGCAACAATAGCAGTGACCAAAATATTTATAATAATTTTTAAATACCACTTGCCTGGCAAAACAAGTGGTACCTTTGCTTGCTTTTGAATATAATCAAAGCCTCTTTGCTTTTTTCCCTTTTTCATTTTAAACCTCCATAGTAAAATACAATAATATTTCTATTATAACCTTATTTTATAATAATTACAACAAACTTATTGCACTGCCGAGATATATGTAATATTATAAAACTATATAAATATAAAATAAAAAACAGGAGAACATTATGTCTGAACACAACTTTTTTGCACTCACTTCCAGAATGAAATATATAAACCGATGGGCACTTATGCGTAACACGCAAAACGAAAATTTAAGCCAACACTCACACGAGGTTGCCGTTATTGCTCACGCACTTACTGTTATTTCAAACAAGCGTTTTGGCACAAGTTATAATGCTGAAAGAGCTTCACTTCTAGGGCTTTATCACGATACCGCCGAAATTTTAACAGGAGATATGCCAACACCCGTTAAATACCACAGCCCTGAAATTCGCAATGCTTTTAAAAATGTAGAGGATGTGGCAACTGAGAAGCTTTTGTCTATGCTCCCCGATGATATTAAAGATGAATACAATAGCCTTTTGTTTGCACAGAAGGAAGATGCCGATCTTTGGAAATTTGTTAAAGTGGCGGATAAAATCAGTGCACTCATCAAGTGTATTGAAGAGGAAAAAGCAGGTAATACCGAATTTGTCAAAGCTGCTGAATCTTTAAAAAATCTTATTGCCCAAATGAATATGCCCGCAGCCAATATGTTTGTGGATGAGTTTTTGCCCTCGTATTCACTCACTCTTGACCAACTAGATTAATCATATTATAGGAGTACCTGACAATGAAAAACAACAAATTGCCTTCATGGAAAGAAAAATCTACTTTTGAAAAAACATTAACTGTTCTTGCAATCTTAATCTCAATAACGATAATGACATTGATAAGTCTGTGTCTTATCTTTGATTTGACATACTTAACAAATGTATTTGAACCACTAGTTGGAGTGTTGATGCTAATTCAGGCGTTGCAACTTCGTAAATATGATAAGTTTTCCGCTGCTGTTAGCCTTAGCTTAGCCGTCTTTATCTTTATTATAAGTATTAGTATACTTTTAAATTAGTCGTCTTACATTTTAAGCTTATTCACATTAAAAAATCTTATTAATTTTATTCCCTATTGTCTTTAAATCTATTGTCCTTTAAAGAATTTTAATTCTACAACTTATTATTGTTTTCTTGTTTATGCCATGCTATAATACTTTGGATATTTATTGAAAACTTAGCATTATATCACATTTATTTTTTTGAAAAGAGGTTTGATTGATTTTGAAAAACAATATAATTTTATTTATAAAAGGCTATGTTGTAGGTATTGCAAACTTAATTCCTGGAGTTAGCGGTGGAACGCTTGCTATTACACTTGGAATCTACGAGCGTTTGATTGAAGTGCTTAGTAATTTTACTAAGAAAGTTAAAGAAAACATACTGTTCTTAATTCCTATTGTTCTTGGTATTGGGGCGTCTATTCTAAGCCTTAGCGGTGTTATTAGTTATTCTCTGGAGCACTTCCTTTTTGCTACTATTATGCTTTTTGTTGGTGCTATTTTGGGCGGAATGCCTATGCTGTGCAAAAAATTGCAAGGCAAAAAAGTTACAACTTCAAACATAATTTCATTCTTAATCGCTTTTTCAGTTGTAATTTTAACCACCGTCTTCAGTGGCGATACCGCTGCCTCTTTTGACAACATGAATGTGCTGGGATATATAAAACTATTTTTTGTTGGTGCTATTGCTTCCGCCACTATGGTTGTTCCGGGTGTAAGTGGTTCTGCGGTGTTGATGACAATTGGCTACTACAAGCCCATAATAGATGTTATTAAAAGCCTAACTGATTTTGATGTTTTGGGGCACAACATGGGGATTCTTATTCCTTTTGGTGTTGGTGTGGTTGCAGGCATTATCCTCATTGCAAAGCTTATTAACTATCTGTTAAACTCTCACGAAGTTACTACTTATTACGGAATTATCGGTTTTGTAGTTGCGTCCGTTGTTTCAATCATATATCAAAACTTCTTTATGAACGGATTAATCTCTGTTTCTTTTATAGAGGTTTTGGCAGGCGTTTTACTTTGCGGACTAGGATTTTACGGTGCATATAAATTAGGCGACAAATAAAATAACAGACATTTAAAATAATAAAGCTCTCCACTTAAATTGTGGGGAGCTTTTTGTAGTTTATCTAATTAACATTAAAACGGAAATCTTTAGCAGTAGCCTTAAAAGTTCAAATACTTTTACTAAAAATCAACGCTTGACTTGGCACATCCATACCCCGCCACTTTATAATTTGAGTTGCTATTTTTAAAAAACAAAAGAGCGGTAAACCCGCCCTAAAATTGTTTTAATAAAATCTCATAACAGAAACGACCTTGCCCAAAATAATAACCTCTTTTGTTATAATTGGCTCAAAAGTGTCGTTCTCTGGCTGTAACCTAAAATGGCCGTTTTCCTTATAAAAAGTTTTAACTGTAGCTTCGTTATCAATCATAGCAATAACCATTTCACCGTTTAAGGCAACTGGTGTTTTCTCCGCAATAACTATATCATTGCTCAAAATACCTGCGTTAATCATACTCTCGCCACGAACACGCAAAGCAAAAAGCTTCTTATCGCTTGAGCTTCTTCCAGAATAAGGAATATATTCCTCAATCTGTTCAACTGCAAGTATAGGCACTCCTGCTGTAACAGTTCCTAAAAGTGGAACACTTGTAAAATTATCGCACTGGCCAACAATTCGGATTGAACGCTTCAGCATAGGGTCACGCGTAATATACCCCTCTCGCTCCAATGTATCTAAATTCATTTGAACAGACGAAGTGGACTTAAGCCCAACTGCCGCACCAATTTCACGAACAGATGGTGGCACACCGCCCTTTAATCGTTCGATAAGATATTCATAAACCTTTCGCTGAGTATCATTAATATTACCCATAAAAATTGCCTCCTTATATACTACAAAAAATAAAACCGCACCAACATAAAATCCTTTATACCTTAGTTATATAACAAAAGCTTTTGTTATTCTTACTTCACCCTTTATAAAAAAGGCGAAACACCCAAAGACACAAATGTATAAACCAATCTTTCTATATTCTTGGGCACGCAATACTCTAGCGGTTTGCAAGCGATAAAATCGTTTGCTGTTGTGGCTATTATAACATATCGTTCACAATAAAGCAAACATTTGTTTTAATTTTTTCAAAAATTATTTTCTGTTTTAAAATTACAAAACAAAAAGCAGAGCCAGCCAAAAAAGACCGCCTCTGCCTATAAATCACTATTTTTGTTATGCTTATGCAGTTAACGCCGAATCAACAAATAATCCCTCATCAAGACCTTCAAAAATGTTCCCCTCATCCTCAGCCCCGTATGCAGCTTCAAAAAAGGTTATAAGATCTGGATGTGAAGTCGGGAGAGTTTCAAGAAAGAACTGAGCTGCACTGTCATATACAGCAGCAACTTTCTCAAAATTTTCCTCATCAAAGCGTTGCAAGTCAATTACTTTATCTCTGCCAGGAATTTCAAAAGCCTCAAACTCTTTTTTTGTAAACGTTATGTCAAAATCTAAAGAACCTACTTCTTCATAGATAGCAGAAACCGTAATTTTTTGCGCTTTCCCATCTTCTTTTGATTTTACGATCACCTTTATTTTATCAGTTTCTTGCTTAGCATCCTGAATATACGTTATTTCTATATCTTGAGTTATCTCCCCAAAAAACATTCCGTCTTCAACTTTAATGTTTTTGTATGTTGCCTTTGAATTCATTATAAAATCATCTTCATCAAATTTGCCATACAGCGCTATTGTTCCGCTTGTTTCTATCTCTTGAACAACTTCTAAGCGAGCCTCACCTTCATCGCTTGAAAATAAAACTCCAAAGTTTTTACTGCCTTTTTGCGAAGGAAGTACAGCACAAATCTTTCCTAAACTTTTATCATCTTCTTTTTCCAATAATTCAACCTGAACACCAATAATTTGGTTGTTTTTATCAACATACAGGCTAACCTTTGCCTTATCCCAAGTTGCTTTATCTATAGATTCTGTTATATCTTTAAGCCTTTTATCTAAGAACGCTTGGTATCCCTCTTTGTCCATCCTTATGCCTCTACTATTAATTCTAACGGCAAGGTCTGGGTCTTTTTTTAGTATCTCGTCATACATTTCTTTAAAGCCTTGAAAAAAATCTTCGTCTTCTTTTGCTGTTTCGATTGCTTTTTCACTAGCAGCTTTAATCTTTTCAGGAGTAACTGTAAATGAAATTTCATCGCCAGTTGCAATTGCCGCTCCAACAGAAAGCTCTTTGCCTGATTTAATTTCTTCTATACCATCTTTAAAGCAAACATCAAAGAAAGAACTCGTAACATTTGTTACACCCTTTAAAACTTGCTTTTTTGAACTTTCCATATCTTTTGTTATATCAAAAATATTTTGAATATCTCCAGGTGCAAAAATTTCTTCAGAAAAAGTTAACCAATCCGATGAAATAGCATCTGCTTTAATATAAACAGGGTTTGAAAATTGGTCTTCCTCTAAATCCGTATCAAACAAAAAACTAATATCATTAATATAACTAATGTATTTATCACTTATAAGAGATACATTAAAAAGCTCTCCACTTCTATCCGAAACTGATATGTCACTTTTAGAAACAAGTCCATCTACTGATTCTGTTCCTTTAAATCTAAGAGAATTTAGGTATACGGCCCCAGCCGAAAGAAACTTTTCCTCCTCCATTTCCTTCATAAACTCAGAGGTTAAATTCAAATTTATCCCCGCATCATATGTCCTAGAGCTTTTTCTATTTAAAGCCTCTGCTTTTTGGTCACCTAACTCGGATGCACCTAAAATGTTTTTTCCAATTATAAGCTGTGCATATTTTTCATCACTTAAAACCAGCTGTAAAACATCACGAGGTGAAATAGCATAAGCAATACCCAAGCAAAGTGTAAAAGCCAAAATAACCGCAGCTATTATCCCTATTACTTTTAAAAACTTTTTACCCTTATTTTGCGGATTATATTCGCCCATATCATCCATATCAGACAATTTAATTATATCACTTTGATCAGGTGTTTCAAAATTTTGTGGAAGCTCAGAAACCTTTGGTGCAAATTCACTTGGCTCATTTGAAGACGAACTAAGTTGTTGCTCGATTGTTTGAGCAAGTGGCTCTCCACACTGCAAACAAAATTCTGCTCCATCCTGATTTTCAAAATTACATCTACTACATTTCATTATTTTATTTTCTCCTTCACAATAACGGTCTTTGATTTTAAAAGCACTTTACCGTTGTAATACCAAAAACTATTGTAGCATTTAAAAACATATTTGGTCAATAGAAAATCGCAAGTTTTGTGTGGATTTGTCACATTGTGTTCTACACAGCCACAAAATATTTGCATATTCTATAAAAGCTTTGTCGCAAACAAACAGAAAGGGAACAATACCCATAAAAATAAAATAATGGTTACAAACGACATAGTTTTGTTGACTTTTCACAAAGTAAAAAGTACAATAAGCAAAAAGGAGGTGCGGAAAAGTGGAGTTTTTTGCAAGTATTGGCAGGTTCTTTTTGCCCTTTATTGCGCTATTAATTCTGCTAAACTGTGCCTTGTCTTTATTAAAAGGTAATAAAAGACCAGGAACACTTGGCTATCTCGTAAATTCTGCTAACGGTGATCGGATTCCTCTAAGAGGTTTTGAAACATCTGTTGGCCGCAGTAACTCATGTGATATTGTTTTGTCTTACAACACAGTTTCCCGCTTTCATGCTGTTTTATCAAAGCAAAAAAACGAATGGTTTCTTTCAGACACCAACTCAAAAACAGGCACTTTTATAAATGCTGAAAAAACAGAGAACCGTAGCCATCTTGAAAACGGTGATTCTGTCGTTTTTGGCAATGCTGTCTTTAGATTTGTTGATGCTCTTGTAGAAGACGCAGAGCCCATCCCTAAAAAGGAAGCAACTCCAAAGCTTTATGAAGCAGACGAAAAATTTTATACTGGCGAAATTTGGAACGAGAGTAAAAACCCCGCTTCGTCATTTATCGTAAACCAAACAACAGGCGAAACCTTTATGCTCGACGATTTGCAGTCATGCCTGATAGGCAGAAGTGAAGAGGCGCATATTCAAATCGATTTTGCTTCCGTTTCTCGTTGTCATGCACTTTTAAGCCGTCAGGGTGAGAGGTGGCTTGTAGAGGATTTGAACTCAACTTGCGGAACGATTTTAAACTCCCAGACAATTTATGAAGTAAAAAAACTTACAAATGGCGATGTTTTAGACATTGGCGGAATAACACTTATATTTAACAGCAACAAATATTAAAGGAGGGTAAAACTTTGAGCGGTGCAAAATGGTTGCCCACACTTATACTAATAACTGCTTTCCAAGTTATTTCTGTGGGGCAAATTGCCTTTACTGATAGTGGCATAAACATGCGTATCATCTCTGTTTTTGGCGCATATATTGCCATTGAATGGATATATACAATCACCTCCAGCATTATACGCAAAAAAGCAAGCCCTGCTTTAGAGTTTATTGCATTTTTTCTCACTGGAATCGGGCTTTTAATCGTTGCAAGCGTAAACGAAAAATTACTTGTAACACAGTTTATTGCCTTTACCCTTGGCTTTTTTTGCTTTATGTTCTTATTGTGGCTCATCTCCGATATGGACAGGGCAATGTTTATGAGAACACCCATGGCAATAGCAGCTGTTGGACTTTTAATCATCACCCTTATCTTTGCAAAAAACATACATGGTGCTTACAACTGGATTGGCATTGGTTCTTTTTCATTTCAGCCGTCTGAGCTTGTTAAAATTGCATTTATATTCGTTGGTGCGGCAGCTTTAGACAAATTGCAATCCACCAGAAGCCTTACAAAATACATAATCTTTGCCGTTGTCTGCATAGCTCTTCTTTTCCTTATGCGTGACCTTGGCACAGCACTAATATTTTTCTTCACATTCCTTATTCTTGCTTTTATGCGTTCAGGCGATATCCGCACACTTATTCTCGTTTGTGTTGCAGCGGCAATGGGTGCGGCCCTTATTGTTCTTGTAAAATCTGATTATGTTATCAGGCGTTTTTCAATATACCGTCACATCTGGGAAAACATGGACGGTAGTGGATATCAGCAAACCCGAGTTTTGATATACAGTGTAAGTGGTGGACTTTTTGGAGTCGGCATCGGCAACGGTAAACTCAAAGACATCTTTGCCGCAACCGAGGATTTGGTATTTGGTGTGCTTTGTGAGGAATGGGGTATTATTATGGGAATTCTCGTAATTCTCTGCTTTGCTCTTATTGCAACCCACAGCATAAAGTGTGCCGTTGGTTGCCGTTACGCTTTTTATACTATTGCATCTGTTGCAGCTGGCGGACTTTTGCTGTTTCAGGCAAGCCTTAATGTCTTTGGTGTTACAGATTTACTACCCTTAACGGGAGTAACACTACCATTTATCAGCCGTGGAGGTTCAAGCGCAATCAGTTGCTGGGCACTTCTTGCATTTATAAAAGCTGCAGACAACCGAACTTGGCTTGGCTCCCGTTATAATGCGGAGGTTGTAGAATGAACAAAATTTCAAAGCGTTCTAAAATTTTATATTTACTGGTGTTTGCCTTCATCTTTGGAGTTTGCTTTCTTTGTATAACACTTATAAGCAATGCAGAAACTTGGGCACTAAAAAGAGCTAATCAGCACATATACGATAAAGGCCAGCTTATTTCAGCAGGTACAATCTATGACCGCAATGGTGTTGTTTTAGCCGAAACAGTTGATGGCGAACGCATATTTAACGAAAACAAAACAATAAGGTGTGCAACACTCCACTGCGTTGGTGACCTTTCTGGATTTATTGCCACTGGTGCACACACCGCCTTTAAGTCACAGCTCACAGGATACAGCCTTATAAATGGAGTGTACAACATTGAGCGTGACGGCGAAGATAAAGATTTGCATTTAACAATTGACGCCTCCCTTTGTGCTGACGCTTATAATGCTCTTGGCAAAAACAACGGCACTATTGGAGTTTATAACTACGAAACGGGCGAGATTTTATGCATGGTTTCTAAGCCCACTTTTGATATTAATAACAAGCCAAAAGATATAGACACTGATGACACTGGCAAGTATGACGGAATATATATTAACCGCTTTTTGTCTGGCGTTTTCACTCCTGGTTCAACATTTAAGGTTGTAACTGCAGCATGTGCAATTGAAAATATTCCAGATATTGACTCACGAACTTTTACCTGCACAGGTAGCTACAAAACCTCTACAGGCGTTGTAAAATGTAACGGTGTGCATGGCACATTAACCTTTGAAACAGCCCTCAACCATTCGTGTAACAGTGCTTTTGCTCAGATTGCAGATGAGCTTGGAAACGAAAAATTAACAGCCACCGCAGAGGAGCTTGGATTCAACAAACGCATTCAAGTAGACGGAATAAATGTTGCAAAAAGCTATTTTGATTTAACAGGAGCTGTAAGTGTTGACAGAGGCTGGGCAGGAATCGGGCAATATACAACCCTTGCAAATCCATGCCATATGGTAACCCTTATGGGTGCAATTGCCTCAAACGGAACAACGCCATCTCCACATATTTTAGAAAACAGCAGTTCGTTCTTTAGCATAGGGTCCTCCACTATTCGATATATGGATCTGACAACAGCAACCAAACTTTCAGATATGCTTCGCTCAAATGTTGAAAATTATTATGGTGACAAGAAGTTCCCAAACCTTGAAATGTGTGGCAAAACAGGCACAGCAGAAGTTTCGGAAAAAGAACCGCACACTTGGTTTGTCGGATTTTCAAGGCGTACAGACACGCCATTTGCAATTGTTGTTGTGCTCGAAAACAGTGGTGGCACAGGAATTGGCAACGCTGTCCCAGTCGCAAACAAAGTAATGCAGTCCGCCATAACTCTTTCTTAATTTTGCCTATTAATTAATCAAAACCACCAGTTGAACTGGTGGTATGCACAAGCCCTAGAAGGGCATATTACTGGCGGGTGCCTTAAGGCACATTGAAAGATTCGCCAACCGCA
>RZYX01000136.1 GCA_009930155.1 Clostridia bacterium
TTAGGAGTTAAAAATGAAACAATATGGGTGATAAAATAAAAAAAATAGCATTTTTCGAGAAGTATCTAACTATTTGGGTTGCTTTATGTATTGGATTAGGCATTGTAATTGGGCATTTTGCCGGAGACAACATCACTGTTTTAACAGAAATGGAGTTGTTTAAAGTAAATATTCCTGTTGCAATTTTAATTTGGTTAATGATATATCCGATGATGTTGCAAATTGATTTCTCGAGCATTAAAAAAGTTGGTCAACAGCCAAAAGGTTTATTTCTAACGGTTGTTGTAAATTGGTTGATAAAGCCATTTACAATGGCATTTTTCGCATGGTTGTTTTTCACCAAACTGTATGCCGCCTACATTGATCCATCTATGGCAGGAGAGTATATTGCAGGAGCAATAATTTTAGGAGCAGCTCCTTGTACTGCAATGGTCTTTGTGTGGTCATATTTGTCGGATGGCGACCCAAATTACACACTTGTGCAGGTTTCAGTCAACGACTTAATAATTTTAGTGGCATTTGTTCCAATTGTTGGACTATTGTTGGGAATTACTGATGTAAAAATTCCATACGAAACTTTATTTACCAGCGTAATTGTTTTCGTTGTAGTTCCACTTTTAGCAGGATACATTACTAATCGTTCGGTTGTAAAAGCCAAAGGCGAAGATTGGCTAAAAAACAAATTGTTACCAAAACTTCGTCCCTTTTCAATACTTGCCTTACTGGTTACTTTGGTTTTATTATTTGCTTTTCAGGGTGAAATTATTACCAACAACCCATTAATCATTTTATTGGTTGCCGTTCCCTTGATAATTCAGACATATTTTGTATTTTTCATTACTTGGTTTGGCGGAAAAAAGCTAAAACTCCCCTACTCCACTTGCGCACCTGCAGCCATGATTGGAGCAAGTAACTTTTTCGAGCTTGCTGTTGCTGTTGCTATAGTTCTATTTGGATACGACTCCCCAGCAGCTATGGTAACTGTCGTAGGAGTTCTCGTCGAGGTTCCGATTATGTTATCATTGGTTGCATTTGCTAATAGAAAGAAGTATTAGGTGAAGTTTGATCTTAGATACAATTATTTGCTCACCCTTTTACAATTTCACAATACGCTTGGTAAGACACTTATCCTCAGTAGTAATTGTAACAAAGTACACACCTGAGATCAAAGAGCTGAAATCAATTTCAAATAATTGACTTGTTTGATTTGACTGCTTAACTATCCTACCATTAATATCACATACGACAACTTGTTTTTCTGAGGTATTCTCAGCAGTAAATATTACAGTTACGATATCAGTTACTGGATTTGGATACATCATAAAATCATTTGTTGATTCAATTTCCAAATTATTCACTCCATCAACATCAATCTCAATATCATCAATATAAAGATTAAACATTTGAGCCATACTATAGCATTGGAACCCAAAATAATAAAAATCATCATTCCAAATTGGGAAAAATATCTCAGACTGCTGATAAGTATTGTTTGTTAATCCGGGTAAGTCTTCAAGCAGTATGTTCATCGCGGAACTTGTTTGTGTGTTTCCAAACATTACTTTTAGATTTTCGGGCCATGACGCATCCTCAACTTTGTACCAAAAGCTTAATTTATAGATATAGCCCGATTCAAGCCATACACATTTTGATATTAGCCAATCATCAGCAGCTTCAAAATCATTGTATTCATACTTTACACAAGCAGGTTGAGTGTGTCCTCCGCTTGATGCAAATTGCCAGGTTTTATTGTCATCATTTACATTTTCTACTGTCCAATCATCATATCCCCCAGCAACTTCAAACCCTATCAAATACGGCAAATCAGCATTTGTTTTGTTTTTAACATTCACAAAAAGACTATCATTCTCCTGATTCGTATCACCTGAATACTCCGACCAAATTTTTATTGAATATTCACCATATTGACTTAAATCAGCCAAAGTAGAAAAACTATATATTGCCGATTCCCCGGGGCTTAACGTTTCTCCATAGTTCTCTGAAACGACTTCACTCTCATCAATTTGATATTTCATTGTAATATCGCTCAAAACCTGTGAACTAAGATTGATAATCTCTACCGAAACTTGCTCCTCTCCCATCATGCATGAGGAAACAGGACTAATTACCTCGGCAAGCATTACATCAGGTTCTGCAAGCTCAACAATTTCGAAATTATCAATCAAAAAACTAAGCATTTCTGGTTGACTATAAATATGAAACCCAAAATAATATGACGCAGCCTCATCTACGGTAAAATATTTTTCAGCAGATTGCCATTCCCCATTATTTAAATCGTTTAAATCTAGTAGCTCTTGAGTCATAAAGTCGGCAAATGGCTTGCTTCCTAAAAACACCTCAAGATCATGAAACCAATAAATTCCAATGCCTTTATAATCAAAACTTATTTTATACAATTTGCCTTGTTCAAGACTTATACATTTTGACATCAGCCAGTCGTCAGCAACATTTTCGCCCGAAGATGGATAGTAAGGAGAAAATCCATCATCTGATAAAATCCACTTAACTCCATCATCATTACTGTCTTCAATTAACCAACCCATATCATCATTGCCACTACTAATTTGATAAGGAATGTCGGCACACATAACGTTTACAACATTTTTTGAAACAGTATCATTAAGACGATATGTTTCACAATCCAAATCTGAGTAAATCTCTAAATTATAAACACCACCTGCAGTTTGCGAAAAATCGTAAGTCTGTGCAAACTGATAAGTAATAGATTCGCCTGGATTTATTGTTTCGCTAATTATTTCAGTTACAATTTCATCAGAATCAACGACATAAGAGACAGGGATATTTGAAGCCGGATTGCTACCATAATTCTCAACAACCACACTAATATACGTTGGTTCGGTGTATGTCATATTAATTGGGTGAATTATCTCACCAAGCTTGATATCACATTCATGCGCGGGAAAAATATTGATAATACAAGAATGAGACAAAGGGAAAAGATTATCGTCTAACAAATAAAATGCGCCATCGGAATCCCAACCCCAGTTAAAATGAAAATAATCATCGACATCGTATCCATCTATAACCCAAGCATGTCCTTCGGGTACGACATCGGAAAAACCAACATATAAAACGGGCATACCATTATCAATTTGATGTCGCAGCATATTTTTCCAATCTTGATCAGAATAATTAGATTTATAGGCATAATCTGCATTCAACGAGTACCCAAAATAATCTACAAAAGCGTTAGGTGTGGCTGCAGCGCCAGAACTTGAAGCAGAATATTGCATTTCTACAGCAACACCACAATGCGACATTAGAGTTGCAACAGCATTATTTTCCTCTGTAAGCTCATCAGGCATTTGAGACCAAAGGTATTCGGTTGCGCCAAAATCTGCAGAAAGAGTTCCATACAATAGGTGGTCATACGAATGAGAGCCAACTCCAAATTGAGGATAGTTCCAATGTTTCATAATTTGCGCCATAGCTGTTGCAACACAGCCTGTAACAGTATGTTCACAAGGTCCGTTTAGGTCATTAGGACATTGAGTATTATAAAAGCAACCTTGCCCCCAACGAGTACCTAATAAAAAACCACTTTTCGTTTGTGATGTTATAAACTCTCCATCACCAAGCTTTGACCAACTTTCATGAATAAGATAATCATCTCTCTGCAAAGAACTGCGATTATTGTATAGCTCCTTTGCCATAAAGGAATACCATAACATTTCGGATTCGTTAGTAAATCCCCTTGAAAAGCTTGAACTTAAGCTATAGGCTAAAATTGCAGGATATCTTTGATCAGAATTTAGGGCTACGTAAGAATTATTATTAAAGCAAAAAATGTAAATAATTGGAGTTTCTTCAACAGCAATAACTTCTACATTTGAAATAATTTCATCTGAAAATTTCCCAAAATTACTTTCATAGAATCTTTCTGCATAATATACTAAATCAGACTCCGTAGATATTTGTGAAAATAGATTTGAATATAGTAAAAAGCAAAAAACAGTTAATGACAATATCTTTCTCATAAATCTCAAATTTATGTAAAGATAGGGAATTAAATATTACGAAAAAATAGTAATAGACTAATATGTCAATAAAATAACCTAAATACTACTGCGCATCCATCACAACTTTTGTCAAAGTCTCTTTTTGCTGCACTCCAACAGCCTTCCAAATTGTTTTTCCATTTTTAAAAACCATAATTGTAGGAATGCTT
>RZYX01000137.1 GCA_009930155.1 Clostridia bacterium
TAGCACGGTTAATTTAAAAGTTAATGATATTGTTGCCGAACTAAATGAATCAGTCATAAATCGCAAACGTCCAGATTTATTAGCCATAAAACAACAAACCAAATCACTCAATTTAGACATTCGCGATGAGCAATATATTTATGGTTTTTATGAGTATTATCTTGCCTGCATAATTGAAAGCAAAGACAAAGACAACCTTTACTTTAGTGCTTATAATAAGTTGCTTTCATATATCAAAACGGACGCAAAGGCACGGCTAGCGTTGAAAATTATTTGCCTTCGTTACCTTTGGATTGAGAGACTTGAAGAGTTGTGCAGAATCAGTATGCCAAATGACTTTTCTTTGGTATGTAGTTTTTTGAGGGGTACAGAAGCCTCAGCTAACAGAATAACCACTGAGCCTAGTGACAACATCTTTAGCTTGTTTGTTGAAGATGATGAATATGAGAATACGCAGGAAATCATCCACTTTATGAACGGGGATTACAATGCAGTTAAGCGATATCTCGGAAAGGTATTATCTGTTTTTGAAAATAATTGCATTAGCCAAAACCTACGAGATAAAACATATTTGCTTCAAGCACGTATATCTGCCCATGAAGGCGAAATTGAAAAAGCCAGATACTACTATAATAAAATCCTTTGCCCATCTATTGTGAAAAACAGGGAGGTTAGCAGATGATATCAAAGTCAAACAATAAAAAAACCATAGAGGAAGTTATTAATACATTCGCTGAGGCGGAACCATTAACTGTTACACAATCATTTAAAATGCTGAGTTCCGCTTTTTCGCAGAACATAAGCGACGATTTATTAACAAAAGTTGTTGATTTGATACGGGAAAAACTTTGTGAAGCAAGATTTGATTTGTATTTGAATTTATCCTCCCGATTTACGTCAAGGCAGATGCAACCTAAAAATAATGGGCAATTTCTCAATCGTCTATATGCTCCAATAAAAGCAGATGTGAAAGAGGCTCTTGCGGCAATTGACACAAACGTTGTCCCTATGCTCGACTTATTAAAAGACAACAAAGAAACCATAAGTAGATGGTTGCTGTCAACGGGCAACCGCGACGCATATATTGTACGAGCAAAACTATGTTATATTTATATCGCGCTAAAACTGGACAAGCGTCAAGTATTTGATTTTGAGCGGCTACTACTATCTTCAATGGAGAAAGATTCGATACTATCGTTTGATAAGTATATTGGAAAACTATTTCCCGAGGTTTTATTATCTAAGAGTCCATTTGGACAATTAGAAAAACTTGCATATTTCCATCATAAAGATGCCGAAGCAGCGGACGAGCTAAGCATAAAACTAATTGAGATGCAATTAAGTCATAGCAGTGTTTTGACGAATAATGCGGACCTTCGCAACGAAAATGTGTCCATAAAAGAACAGCTTATTAGCCGGGAAAAATTGATTGGCGAACTCGAAAATGAAATTGTATCTCTGAAATCAGAAGTCGAAAGCGCAAAAGACCGTTTGGAATACGAGACGCGTATGCAAGTAATGGATACCGAAGCATTTCAAACTGCGTTTACCGACAAACTTAAACGCAGGCTCGCCACTGAAATTGAGGGCATTCACACTACGTTGTTGCACGTTGGCGAACCGGAAAAAAGCAGGTTACAGAGAAGAATCTCAAACATCGAGAGCATTCTCGCCGATAAGGAGAGATAAGTACTATGGCAAGAATAGGTATAGATTTCGGGACTACAAACTCATCATTAGTTGCTTATAACCGCACAAGCGGAGAATTTGAATACTTTGGTAGTGAAAGTGGACGCAAGGAACCTACTCCATCTGTTGTTTGGTATCACGACAATCGTGTGGACGTAGGACGAACTGCTAAGGAGAATTATAATAAATACTGCGATGTCCCCGGTCACCATATGGAAACATCGGTTAAGTCAAAGTTTGGATTGAACGAACAGATTAGCATTTTTGGGAGATTAACCGAACCTCATTATGTTGCGGCAGAGATTATTAAGCATTTAAAAGCTATCGCGGTTCAGCGTAATGCTGCAAAAGCGGGCGTTTTTCTTGACAGTGCCGTATACACAATTCCGGTTTGCTTTTCGGGCAAGCAGAGGATGGATTTGCGCAAGGCCTCTGAAGCTGCGGGAATAGCCGTAGAGACATTTATCCATGAGCCGTTTGCGGCTTTGATAGGTTATTTATTTTCCCAAAAAGAAAAACGCAATTTGTATGCGGCGAACAATTCATATATACTTGTTTTTGATTGGGGCGGTGGAACACTCGATATTACCATCGTTAAGGTTGAGAATGAAAAAATGTATGAGGTGGGGACAAGTGAATTGAGTGGAATCGCAGGCGACAAATTTGATGATGAACTCGCATTATTAGTAAAGAATAAGTTTATTGATAAGTATGGTTCGGTTTTTGACCCTGAATACATATATAAAATGCTTGATGAAAAAAAAGACCGAATTATTTCTAATGCTGAGAAGTGCAAAATAGAATTATCACAAAAGACAAAATCAGAAATATTTGTTGAGGATATTATTTATGATGAGAACACTGGCAAATCATACGATATTGACGAAACGATTTGTCGTACGGATTTTGAAAAGTGTATTCAGCATCATATTAATGCGGCATCGAATCGTATTGAAGACGCAATAAGGGCAGCAGGAATATCGCACGAGCAAGTTTCGTTTGTGTTAATGACTGGGGGAACGTCAAATATACCGCTCGTAAGAGCTTCTATTGAAAATAAATTTGGGTCAAGGGTTAGGACTGCAGATAATCCCGATATGGTGATTGCTCAAGGTGCGGCAGTTGTTGCTGAGATGGAGTGGACACCATACTTGTCAAAGAATATTATGGTTGAACTGTCTGATGGCTCATACTGGACAGCGTTTCCGGAGGGCATGCCGCTTGTTAAAGAACGTATGCCAGAACGAGAGGAAGTATTTACTTGTATTGATACGAGAGATATAGAGGCCAAACTGATAATTGTCGAAGGAAACATGGCAAACAAAAAAGATAGAAACCTTGCTATCGTGAATGTTCCAGTTAATAATGTACCATCATTGCGTTCCCCGGATGATGTTGTAATTGATTTTTCTATTGATGAAAATATTGTTTTGACAGTAAAGGGTTATGGAAAGCAAGCAGGAAAGCGAAAGCGCGTTGAAATATATGATGTTTGCTTCGGAGTTGAACTGAGGTGAATGCATGCAAGATTTAATTAATACAGATTCAAATATCAGAATCAAATCGAACATTATATTAAAATCTCTCACAACATCTTATGGTTGGACAGAGTATGCACCCGTGGATTTGCTTATAGAGTTGTTTCCAGAATATAAAGATTCTCGAACGGATAGTTTTTTATCGCAACAGCAACGTGCGCAGAAAAAGAAAACTCTATATTTCGTAGAAAAAATTTTGGATATCGATTAGTGATAAAACATTTAGTTTTTGAAGAATAAAGTAAGCCATGAATAGGCTTACTTTAGCCGGAGCCCGGCGAATTGTGTCAATCTTTTTAGTACAGTGAGAATGATTGACATATTTGCAATAACAGCTAAGTCAACGCTGCCGCCTTAGGGCGTCGGCGTTTTTTTTTGCCCAATCCGTGCGTGACAAAAGAGACAATTTTCGGCGATAAGTGCCTTGGAATGCTCTTTGGGAGTATTTTTTCTATAAGCAAAGTATTGGTGCGGCATCTTTCATTTCTATAGCAACGTATTACATCGTTCTAAGCATAAAGAAAAAACCTGTAGTCAGAATACTAAACCGGATGTTGCTACCGGCAACAGATAGTGGCTTTTTGTGAATTTACGTATGATTTTGTTTAAAAACATTGATTTTTAGATAAATATGGAATACCCTTAAATAGTATGCGAAAGATGTCAAAAAAGTATCAATGAAAACATCACCGTTTATATATCACCTTGAGCAGTTGAGGTGCTGTCAGATATTACTTTGGATAAAACATACTAAAAACCAATATCGTGCAGTTTACAAACGACCCAGACGCAAGGGAAATCGGATTCCTGTATGAACCGAATATGCTGTTAATGAGAATGAATACGGAGGTAAAAAAATGCCTGAAAATAAACAAAACGAAAACTGGGTATCAATGAAAGAAATAACGCAATATCTTGACGTCAGCAGAGAAAC
>RZYX01000138.1 GCA_009930155.1 Clostridia bacterium
GTTCTGTAACATACCCGCGAACACCGGCTAAAGCGATAAAAGGATACATTGAATAACCTGGCCCGCATGACTCACTAAGAGTTTTAAGATAGCAAACTCTTTTTGAGTAAGAAATAGTGGTTGATTAAAAACGAAACACGTATGTTTTTTAATGTCAAGAGCAAGACTTTTATATAAGAGCGTATTGGGCTTTTGAAATCGTCTCATTTTGGATTGAATTCGTGAAGTTAACTCTAAAACACCAAACGGTTTAATCATGTAATCATCTGCACCCATATCTAAAGCAATCACTTTATCATCACTTTTCATTAATTCTTGAAGTGTTTCTACCACTACACTGCGTAGTTCTTTTCCTTTTTCACTACGATTTTCTACTAGTGTAAACATGATTCATTCTCCTTAATAAACATTTCTAATGCTTGGATTGCTTGATGATTCGCTGCTAAGACAGCCTCACTATCAAATTTCACAGAATGATTATCTTGCAAATCTTCAAAGAATTTAACACCTTGTCCTTTAATCGTATCTAAAACAATACAAACAGCACTATCTTTCACTTCTTTGGCAACCCCAATCGCTTGATCAATTTTTTGTTCATCACTTCCATCAACATACTGTACATGGAAACCAAAAGCCTCCATCTTATCAGGAATATTGAAAGGATTTAACACATCTTCACAGCTACCATCTAATTGTCGCTTGTTTTCATCGATAATCACAATGCAGTTGTTTAATTTTTTAGCAGCGATATACTGAAACGCCTCCCAACACTGTCCTTCATTTAATTCTCCATCACCAACAATTAAATATACATATTGATTACTGTGTTTTAATTGAAAGCCAGTAGCCATTCCAGCCGCTGCAGATGTTCCTTGTCCAAGTGAGCCTGTTGTCATATCCACTCCAGGTGTTTTCATACGATCAGGATGAGAAGGAAGCAATGTCCCTCCATCATTTAATGTATTTAGCCACTCTTTATCAAAAAAATTACATTCTGCTAATGTCGCATACCAAGCAGGTCCTGCATGTCCCTTTGAAAGAACAACCATATCTCTACCTTCCCATTTAGGATTTTTGGCATCATAGCGTAATTGCTTTCCATACAGAACACTAAGTAATTCGACAATTGATAAAGAACCACCTAAATGTCCATATCCACGTTTTTCTAACATCTTTAAAATATTTAAACGAATTTTTGCCGATAAAACCTTTAATTCTTTTAATTCAATATCTCTCATTTCCATACCTTTCTATCTTATCCCTTAAAAATAAGTACTTAGTTTTGTTTTTAATTCTTCCATATCCATGATATTATCAAGAATAATCACTCTTGGTAAATGAGTTACAAACGCTTCTAAGTCTTTACCAACAACAAACAAATCAGCAGCGTTTTCTGTGGCATCAGAAACAGAAGAATGTGTAACACTTACACCATTGACTTCTAATTGTTTTAATGCTTTTTCAACATTCATTCTAACTAACATACTAGAACCCAGTCCTGATCCACAACAACACATAATATTTCTAATATCCATGATGTTCTCCTTTCTTTCCTATTGTGATTAGAAGTTTCCTTCTAATCACATGTAACAAATTAATAATTAAGCATCTTGTGCTTTGTTTTTCTTAGGCATTACTAAATTGTAAATAATTGGTAAAGCGTACAATACAACACAAATAATTAATAATCCATTTCCTTGAATGTATTGTGAAATGTTACCAATGAAGATTCCTAAAATAGAGAAATCTGCATCTGAGAATGTACAGTTAGCAAAGTTTAACGCTCCCATAACAGGCATACAAATTGCTGGTAAGAATGTAATTAATAAACCATGTAAGAAACTACCTACGACACAACCTCTTAATCCCCCTTCTGCATTCGCAAATACACCAGCAGTAGCTCCACAGAAGAAGTGTGGAATAACACCAGGTAAGATTAAGGCAACAGGGAATAATGCACCATCAATTCCTCCTAAGATAAATAAACCAACGATTCCTCCTAAGAAAGAAACTAGAAAACCGATTAATACAGCATTAGGTGCATATGGGAATACAACTGGACAATCAAGTGCAGGTTTTGCATTTGGCACTAATTTTTCTGCAATTCCTTTAAATGCAGGAACGATTTCACCAATGATTAAACGTACTCCACTTAAGATAATGTAAACACCACCAGCAAAGCTTAATCCACTTGTAATTGCCCATACAGCCCAGTGTGTTTGTGTTTCTGAACCAACATTCAACAATCCTGCTAAATTAGGATATGTTTTTAAGATTGTTGCTGGATCAGCATCTAATAATCCTTTTCCTACCGCAACAGCCGTTACGATTAAGAAGAATACAACCATTGTAAGTCCAATTGCCACTGTTGTATCTCTTAAGAAAGATACACGTTTAGGGAAATTAACTTCTTCTGTTGATTTCTTACCTTTAAATAGTTTTCCAATTTGGGCAGAGAACCAATAACCAAATCCACCAAAATGTCCAAATGCCAATTCATCTGTTTTCACGATTTTACGCATTGTTGGCTGACAGATTGCAGGAGAGATAACCATCACTAATCCTAATAACAATCCTCCTGAAATCCATAAAGCAAAGCCTGATAAATCGGCAACTCCTAAGATAACAGCAATCATACATGCCATATACAAAGTGTGATGACCTGTTAAGAAGATGTAGTTCATTCTTGAAAAACGAGCCATTACAATATTCGCAACCATACCGATACACATAATGTAAGCTGTATCTGTTGCATAATCAACAAGTCCTAATGAAACAATCGCTTCATTGTTTGGTACCACTCCTTGCATACCGAATGCATAGTTGAACAAATCACCAAATGCATTTAATGAACCTGTCTGCAGAAAACTAGCTCCTGCACTCAATACTAGGAACCCAACAATTGTTTTAACTGTTCCTTTAACAATGTCTTCTAATGGTTTTTTCTGTAATGATAAACCAAGTAAAGCCATCAATCCTACTAAAATAGCAGGTGTAGACAAAATATTAATAATAAAGTCTAGCATAAAACATTTCCTCCTCTTATATAACGCTTTTATTATTTAAACATCTTCACTAGCAAATTTAATCCTTCGCTGCCTGTACGAATAAATTATAAATTTCCTTTGTAGATGTTGCGTCCAGTACCTTTTGAATGCTACTTTTATTTATAAAAATATTGGAGATTGCTCTCATTGCATTCATATGCGATTCTGAATCCTCAGCTGCCAATGTAACTAGAATCCTAACATCTAAACCATCTGGTTTAAATTTCACAGGTTCTTTTAACACCGTTACTGCAATTTGTTTTTTAATAACCCCATCACTACTACTTGCATGAAGTAAAGCTAAATTTTCACACAACACATAGTAAGGTCCATACTTTTTTGTATTTCTAATAATTCCAT
Organism: Clostridia bacterium; assembly: GCA_009930155.1. The sequence goes on from RZYX01000138.1 coordinate 3,408, forward strand.
CAATATATCTAGCTTCACAATACCCTTGTTCAACAAGAGGTGTGAGTGCTACGTGAATTGCATCCACCCAATCCGTTACCTTCTGTACAATTTGTACATTTTCCTCTTTCAACATTTCAATCATGTACTACACCATGCCTTTCACAATTACATTTTAACAATTCTTGTTTTTTATAGAAGTCCAATTCTTTTCACGTTTTTGTGCAAAAGATGTACACGCTTTCATTAACCCCTATTAATAAGCGTTATTTGCCTCTTTATCTTGCATTAAAGCAACCCCAGAACTTGTTCCAATTCTACTCGCTCCTGCTTCTACCATCGCTTTTAAATCAGCCATATTACGAACACCACCAGCAGCTTTTACAAGTGCCTTATCTTGCACTGTATCTTTCATTAATTTCACATCTTCAATCACTGCTCCTCGAGTAGAAAACCCTGTACTTGTCTTCACAAAAGTAGCATTTGCCTCTACACAAAGCTTACAAGCTCTAACAATTTCTTCTTGTGTGAGTAAACACGTTTCTAAAATCACTTTGACACAATGTCCTTGTGCTGCTGCTACCACTGCTTTAATATCAGCTAAAACAAGATCATCATCTCGATCTTTTAATGCCCCAATATTCATCACCATATCAATTTCATCACCACCATCTTCAATCACGCACTTTGTTTCAAATGCTTTCGCCTTACTACTCATCGCTCCCAAAGGAAACCCTACAACACTACACACCTTTACATCACAATCC
>RZYX01000139.1 GCA_009930155.1 Clostridia bacterium
TATGTACGAGGTTGGGTGGAATACTTCCGACTTGCAGATATGAAAAATCTCCTCAAAAGCATAGATGAATGGGCAAGACGAAGAATAAGAGCAGTCTACTGGAAACAATGGAAGAAAATCAAGACGAAGTACAGAATGCTGAAAGAATTAGGTATGGAACATTGGAAAGCAAAAGAACTCGCTTGTAGTAGAAAAGGATATTGGAGAATGGCACAAGTGCTGAACCAAATATTCTCGAATAAAATAATAGCCAAGTTGGGATATACATCCTTCCTTGACTATTATCTAATAGTTTATGAAAACTAAGGAACCGCCGTATACGGAACCGTACGTACGGTGGTGTGGTAGGAGGTAAATAAAATAATTATTTACCTCCTACCCGATTTACATTTTATCTCTCGTATTTATAAAAGCCTTCACCTGAAGCCACGCCAAGTTTTCCTTCTTCAATATATTTATTTAAAATAGCTTCCATTGCCTTAAAATTATATGGCATCATCATTTTCTTTAGAAGTGGCGAGAAAATACCCGGCACACTCTGATATTGATGGACAATATTATATGCTGTTGTCAGCCCCACCGTATCAAAGATCTGGAAAGGTCCCTTTGGGGCACCTGTCCCATGTGTCCATGCAATATCAATGCTTTGCGGATCCGATACCCCTGATGCATACAAATCAAGTCCACTCAACAAAAATGGAATCAGCATTGAGTTCAGAAGATATCCGTTCTTTTCCTTCAGAACAGGCAGTGCTATCATTCTGATATCATTTGAAAACTGCATGATTTCATCAAAGTATTTCCTATCTGTCATACTTTGTGCCATAATTTCCGCAGTATTATTTTTCCAGATCGAATTGGCAAAATGAAGAGACAGGTACTTTTCTGGTCTCCCGGTATACTTTGCGAACTCAGACGGAAGCAATGTAGAGGAATTGGTTACAATCACTGTTTTTTCAGGCAATAGAGGTGCAAGCGTCTTGTAAAATGCAATTTTATCTTTTGGATTCTCTGCCATAGATTCAATGATCAGATCCGCATCACTCACTGCTTTCTTCATATCAAGTTCAAGATTAATGCTATTATAAGCATGATTGACCTTTTCTATCAGTTGTTCCTTGTTAAAATTCTCTTCGTCAGCGATCCCTGCACACCATGGGCCTTCTCCTGAAGCCATCTTTTCAATTGTTTCAAGATATGTTTCTTTTAACTTATCAATCTTAGGCTGTGTTCGTGTAATTGAACTCTCGCTTCTCAACCAGATCGTTACTTGAAATCCGCAGAATGCTGTCTGAAACGCGATCTGACTACCCAGCACGCCGCCACCACCAATTACAATTTTAGAATAATTCATCTTTATGACCTTCTCTCTTTTTCATCTTAAGGATATTATATCACTGTAAATTTATTATTTCAAGTTTTGTTATGATTCATTTAATGCATCTGAACAATTTTTTAACAAATACTAATTGCATGTTCAACTAGTTAGTTATACACTATAATTAAGTAATAATTTAATAAAATTGAAGGGGGAATAAAATGAGTCAGATACAAGAAAAGAATACTCTGTTTTTGAAAGTGTTACTTCTAATTACAACAGCAATTTTATTTTTAGCAATGCTCTCTCCTATGCACGTAAAGGCTGCCGAATCTATAAGTTGGATGGCACTTGAAAATGGTGTTTATCAATTGGATGGGACTGAAATCAAGGCGGAGGTCGCACCGGGTACAGTGCACATCACCGGTACAGGAGCAATTCCTGATTTTGATTACTGGAAACTTAACAAAAGACCATGGTCTACCTGCGAATGCCAGTCTGTAACAATTGATGATACGATTACATCAATTGGTGCATATGTATTTTATGATCTTCCAAAACTGAAATATATCTCCATAAGTTCTAAAACATTCATAAAAAATTATACAACGTTCTATAACATCAGTGCGAATCCAATTTTCAGAATATACGGATCTGATGTTACTACCGTCATGATCGGAACTATCCCCTATACAAGTATGGATAGTATCTTAGCAGTATCACAGTCGGCGGGAATGGGGCGTGCTTATGTCCTTGATAACAGCAGTCTTGCATCCGCATTTCAGGGAAAGACGAATCCGACCATACAAAATGTATATAGCGCAACAGATTCAAGAGCACCTTGGAATGATCTTGTGACATACTGGAATGGAAATGTATACACTTCAATCTGCAGGATTACAGGACCTACGGCTGCACCTTATGTGGTATTGCTTTAAATGAAAATGGTGCTTGTCCTAAATGCGGATATAGGAAATAGACAGATTTAAAATTTCAATATCTGATTTATCTGAAATTCAAAAAGTAAAAATGAGTAAAAAATGATAGGCGATTTTAAAAACCAGATTGACATTTTCCCACCCATGGCATATTATAATAGTAACAGGACTCCCCACACCTCTCACGCAAGTGATGTGTCCCATGGGGAGACATTTTTTTATACGGAAAAGAGTGAACTTGATATTGAAAGAACCAAAGATTTTTGAGGAACAGCTTACCTTGATTAGAGGAAAAGGGTTTATTATTCCTGAAGGAAAAGAACAAGATTGTATTGAGTTTTTGCAGAAAACAAATTATTACCGGTTATCTGCTTATTTTTTGCCGTTTCGAAAAAAAGATGGAACATTTTTTCCTAATATTAAATTATCCAGAATTCAAAGAATTTATGAATTTGATAGTCAACTGAGAGCTTTGATATTTGGAATTATCGAAGATATTGAAGTTTATTTTAGAACACAGATTGCATATTATGCAGCACATAAATATGGGACACTCGGATATCTTGAGGAGTCAATGTTTTCAGATAAACATAATAATACAAAGTATTTAGAAAAAAATAGCTGGTTGCATTGAAGAAAATTCCAATACATTAGTTGTGAAGCATCATAAGCAAAAATATGAAGGAAAGTTTCCACTATGGGTTATAATTGAATTCTTTTCGGTCGGAATGCTATCCTATTTTTATAAAGATATGATCACTGAGGATGAGAAGGCAATTGCAATTAATTTATATAGAACAAGTCCAGTGCAATTAGAAAGTTGGTTGCGTTGCCTTACGGATCTGAGAAATCGATGCGCTCATTATTCAAGAATATACTATTGGTCATTTCCGGCAATGCCTAAAATGCCTAACGATTATGACTATATAGCAGACAGAAAACTGTTTTCTCAATTATTAATGCTTAAATTTCTGTATCCTGAGCAAAAGAAATGGGATTCAAAATTTATATCTGCATTAAAAGCATTAATAGAGGAATATGAAAAGGATATTTCCCTTAAGCACATAGGATTTCCTGATGATTGGGAAGAAAGAATTAGAAATATTTAAAATGAATTTATTATAAGTGGCTGAAATTCTTGGTTTGCAGAATTCAGCCACTTACTTTTTGTTTCATATAACTCATATTAGTCAATGTTTTAAATGATTTTAATATATCCCGAGAAGTAGCTTTTCTCGATACTCAAATGATTTCTCTTTCTTATGCCACCGACTATACAGATTATGCAAATACCGATAGCAAGTTTTGGTATAATCGTTATCAGTTCCCATTATAATAGTGATTTTCTGCTCTGCTTCTAAAAGACATAATTCTGCTTTTTCAGGATCATTCTGAGAAAGAGCAAGAATTCCTTTTTCAAGCTGGCAAATAGCATAATCAAAAGAGTTGTTGCCTTCATGCTCTAGTACCAGCGTTTCATAAAAGGAAAGTACTTCACTTGCCTGATCAAATTCTTTAGCCAGTATCAGCATATTTGTGAGATTCATCAGTTGTTGTAAGGTATCATGAGATTCAAAGATACCGTATTCTTTACGTATTTCCAAAGCTATTTTCAAATGCTCCGATGCTTCCTTCCTGTTTTTCAGGAACAAGTAGACATTGGAAATGTTATTGTGTAAGTTGGAAATAAGGGAAGCAGTCTTTGAATCAACATCTGGTGAGTTTAATGACTTTAATAATTCCAAAGCTTTCAACCGTTTCTTCAGCGCATTCCCATAGTCTTTACGGATAAAGAATAATTCTGCTTTATAATCAAGAAGAAGAGCACGGTCACATGGAGAGTGTAACTGGTAGCTCTCCATAACGTAGGCAATCC
>RZYX01000140.1 GCA_009930155.1 Clostridia bacterium
CTTTTAATTCTTCAAATTATTACGTCAATAAGTATGGGTTGTTTTTGGGGAACTATGGCAAAAAGCATGGGAAAAGATTCCTTATTATGGGGATTCTTAGGAGGTGCAAGCTCCTTCTTTTTCATTACCGGGTGGATCCCTTATGCCATATTTGCATTTGGGTCACTCCAGCCTATCGCCAGTCAAACTGCAGGTAAGAATTTAACAAACTCTTTTGAATGTTCATCCAAGGTACAGGATGGATCCGCAAGTAATAAGAAACAGTTTTTTCTGCACGGCATTAATGGCATATACGCAGGTCAGTCCATCAAACTTTCTGGGGACAAAATAATATTTGGAAGAGACCCGGCAAAATCTAACCTAATTATTGAAAATCCAGGAATATCTCGTTGCCATGCAAGTTTAAGACTTACCTCAGATAACTCCGTACTACTGGAAGATTTAAATTCTTCAAACGGAACTTTCTATTTATCATCAAACGGCCCTGAAAAAATTAATGGATCCTATTTTTTAAAAACAGGGGATCAGTTCTGCCTTGGATCCACTTCAAACAAATTTGAAATTCGATGATGAACTTTTCATTCGAGTCACTTAATATTTAGATGATTTACATCTAATAAAATTAACATAATCTGAAAGGTGATTATAATGGATATATTAAGCTTGATCTTTGTTGAAGCACTCTCTTATCTTTGGGAATATATCTTGATTGCTTTCATAATGATTCTTTCATGCTATTTATTTATTTCATACATGATATATAAAATAGGATGTAAATATAACAATAATGAATTATTTGTACATTATACTATTCCATTTTATAGATATTATAAATTGATCCTTTTTATGGGAGCCAATCCATTACTTTTAATTGGAATTTCAGCAAACTTAATATTATTACTCTCTTTTAAAAACTTATTGTTTGGTAGCTCAGGTTTTGTTGCATTAACACTCCATATTACAACAATTTCAAGCCTTGGTTTTTTTTGGGCAAACATGGCAAAAAGTATGAACAGGGATCCTGTTTTATGGGGCTTTGCCGGTGCTGTTTGTGCGTTATTTTTAATTACTGCGTGGATACCCTATGCTATTTTTGCTTTTAGTTCGATGCAGCCTAAAGACGAATACACAAATGGTTCTGGAATCTCAATGTCCCCAAGTTTCGAAGAAGCTCTGCAATCTATAAAAGAAAAATCAGTTGTATTTAAAGACGGTCTAGCCAATACTGCTAAAACAAGTAACCAATCAATTGAAAAGAAAATCAATTCAAATGAACCTATCACCGAGGTACCTAAAGCAGAAAACAAAATTAAAGGACAAAGTTTATCGTTGTGTTGTGTCTCAGGATCGTGTGAAGGTCTCAAAATCCCCCTTACTGCTGTCCCAATATTTATCGGCAGAGACCCTGAACTAGCCCATTTAATTATGGACAGCCCAGATGTATCAAGAAAACATGCTTCGATATATGCGGTTACTGACGGTTCAGTCCTGTTGGAGGATTTAAATTCATCAAATGGCACATTTCTCATAAGGGAAGGACTAAATGAACGAGTGAATGGTATTTGTAAACTTAAAATCGGCGATAAGTTTTCTGTGGGGTTAAGCTTAAATTTGTTTGAAATACAGCAGTCATAAAATGTACAAATCTCAATTTTATAAAAGATTAAAGATAATTTCTTCATATTTGAAGCCAATGATGCCCCCAAAAACTGTTGTCAATAGCTACATAAATTACGAGAACCTGACAACGATTATGAATTTTATTAGAAATTAGTTGTTGGTTGAATGGAGGAAATGTTAATGAATCAAGAAGAAGGACTGCACTCTAACTCAACCTGGGATGAAGTTAAGAAGTATATCGACATCAAACAGGCACCAAAAATCAACATCAGCATGGGAAAAGCATTTGCATGGTTTATGCTTGCTAACTTAGGCATTTTAATTACTATCGCCGTGTTCTCCGGTGGCGACTTGGGATTAATTCTTGGCTTAATTCTTGGAATAAACGTGTTTGTTCCCTTTATAGGTCTTTTGCTGGCCAAATGGAGAGTGAAGCGAGCCCACGCAATGAGAAAACTTTCAAATGAGTCTTGTAACAACGATGAAATTAAGCTTTGCAAGGTGGCTGAAAGTTTGGCAAGGAAAGCAGGTCTTAAAGTTACTCCGGAAGTTTGGATCTACGAGTCTCCCGATATGAATGCTTTTGCAGTCGGCGCGACTAAAAACAGTTCAATGATAGCAATTTCTACGGCATTGATTTCTAAAATGGACAACGTCGCAATTGCGTCAGTTATCTCCCATGAAATCGCGCACATCGCTAACGGCGATATGTTTGTCCTTACTGTCGTTCAAAACATTGTTAACCTTGTCGCCTTTATCATGATATTACCCTTTCAAATCTTTACGTTCGTATGCCTTTCAGACGACAGCATACTTAGCGTGTTGACGGGAATGATTATGGCAGTAATAACGTTTATTTTCGCAAAAATTGTATTTATTTTTGGCGACATAATATTCATGGCTTTTTCGAGACATAGAGAATATGAAGCAGACGCAATGGCGGCACGACTTGTAGGCGAAAGTTCCATGGCTCATGCATTGAAACTTCTTGGAGAAGATACCGTAAGGGTGCCCCAGCGCCAAGTTGCTTTCAGCGCAATGAAAATCAACAATAATGCATTTTCAGCAGATGGATTTTGGGAAATTTTCTCAGATCACCCATTGATATCAAAAAGGATAATTAGACTTGAAAAAATCGCTTCACAAAAACTTAATGCTGTGATATCCAGTGCCCCAGATAATAATATCAATGATCCTAGCAGAACAGAACTTCCTAAGATTGGACTAAAAAATAAATATTCTGTTTTGGAAAAAAGCAATACTTTTCTACGATGTCTTGACGGTATATATGCGGGAATAGACATTCCACTCAGTCAATCACCAATAGTAATTGGAAGAGATCCACATCATGCTAATTTTATATTAGACAGCCCTGACATATCAAGAATCCATGCACGTATTTCAATCACTGAGGACGGCAGTGTGTTGCTTGAAGATTTAAATTCATCTAATGGCACTTTTAGATTAACACCAAAAGGGAAAGAACGCATCGAGGCTGTATGTAAACTTTCAATTCATGATAAATTTTCGATTGGCCAAAAAAATTACAGGTTCGAAATCAGATGACTTAACTTTTTTGCAACTAGGCTTTATCAATCGACGAAAAAACTTATTACTAAAATGATTGGAGGTTATGTTATGAAAAGAATTCCAGTTCTGTTGTTCGTTTTGTCTTTTGCAATATTTACAGTGGTTGGCCCTGTTTTTGCGTTGCAAACATCTATGGACGCACAAAAAATAGGTGATAACGCAACAGTAAGTCTAGACATTACAACTTCTGCAGATCCGCATATCTTACCTCTTGACATAGAGGGGGCAAAAAAGAATGAGAATATTGAGGATCTTGCAGATATTGTTACATCAAAAGCTGAAGAAATCAGCGCTCTTGTAAATGCAAAATCCATCTCGTACAAAACTGCTTTTGTACTTGAAATGGGGCACAGTGAATATCCTGTTGTCTCGGGTGATTTTGAACAAAAAGTACAGTTTACTGTTCACATGGATAATTTTAGTAAAACTTTTTCCAATGATATTTTGGCATTCGTCCCTAAAGGCGGAATTAATGCCCTGGATGATTACCCTGATGAAACAGAAATAGTAGGCGTTGATGCTACCTACGACGCTGAAACCAATAATCTGATTTTTAGCCTTAATCCTGCAAGTGAACATCTTGACGTGGATGGTGATACTTACGTTGTTATTGGTGATGTAGATTATAATACAAGCGAAAGCGCCAGTTCGGGTGGATGCAACGTGGGGCTTACAGCTGTAATGTTATTGGCTGTTGTTCCGGCATTTTACCGAAAGAAAAAAATTACTCAATAATTCAACTTTACGAAAAATCTTGAGGACGGGTTTAAAAAAACCAGTCCTCATTTTTTTATTTAAGTAGTTTTCAATGTATCGTTGCTAGACCTTCATCATGCCGCCTTCGGCTGCTGAGGCGGCCAGTTTTGCGTATATGGCGAGGATGCCTTTCAGTTCTTTCTGAGGAGGTCTTTTCCAGTC
>RZYX01000141.1 GCA_009930155.1 Clostridia bacterium
GTTTTTATGACATTACTAGACAACAGATCAGCACAAAAGCCTGTAATTGCATCTGTACTAATCGAAAATTCTCCATTGCCTGAAAATATTCTAGATGAAGTAAACTCTTCTAATTATCTTAGTAATGGGCATAAAAAACAGATCAACAAATATCAGTCTGGTAGCAATAATCGAAACCTGCTTGAATATCAAATAGCAGACTTAAATCAAGAAATAAAAGTTATTGAAGGCGAAATCGTTAATAATGCTATTAATAATGACAGTTTACCTGAAGCTAGACAACTGGCATTAGATTACTTTGTTTCAAAACCTGAAAAAGATGTACAGGATTTAATTACAACATACGACTTAAATCTAGCATCAAATGATTTCACTGAAGCTCAAGATAATATAAGTGAACTTAGACAATATTCAGAAAATTTGTCCATAACAGAAGCAGATGAAATAAACACTTTCTGTGATGTAAGCGAATTGTATCTTACATATATAATTGATACTTTAACAAGTGATATCTTGATTGATAATAAGGATTTCCTATTTGATGCTGCTCAAAGCATATCTCCTTTATACTCTGCTATGGCCGAAATTCTTTATTCATACACGAGCGACAGTGTATTCTTTGAATATACTCCACTGCCTTATGAGGTAATTGCTCCAAGGAATATAAGTATTTTACCTGATATTGAAGAAGAAACAACTTCTATATTTGAGATATATCCTAACCCAACAGATGATATAATATATGTTGAGTATGACTTTTCAGTAGTATATGATGATGCAAATATATTTTACCATCAGACTCTAGGAATTGAACAAAAAAATAATTGTAAGTATGGTAAAATTATAGTTTATTCCAATGATGCAAAAGCTTTGGAAGAGATTCCGCTTGAATCTGAAACCGGGAAACTGAAAATCAATCTAAGCAACTATGTTCCTGGCCAATATTTAATTGAGATAATAGATTGTTATGGAAATCAAGATGCTAAGAAAATAACTAAAAAATAATTTTATTCAAGAAAAGCTAGCTTAATGGCTAGTTTTTCTTTGTAAATTTGCAACATGAAGAAATTTGTTTTAATTATCTTAATATCCTTTTTATCAAGTTTTGTTTGGTCTCAAGTTGTTTTCAACAAAATAATTGAAGATACTATTGCACACATTACAAGTTCTGTAATTGCACTAGATACGGGGTACGTTGTACTTACTGGGACAGGAAACCAATATGGTATTAGAAGCTATGCTTTGCGCTTCACTGATATTTATGGTGACGTTGAATGGAAGAAAATTATTGGAGACTCTTATAATCAGTATTGGGAGGGATCCTCCAATTGTATAAGTAAATTTGATGATAGTTTTTATTCAGCTGGATCAATTACAAACAGCAGTACTTTTAATAGTGGTTATTATTTGTATTTGTACGATAGTTTTTTAGATTCAACAAAATGTGCGTTTTTTTTATTTGATGAAGTTTGGAAACGTGCATTTAATGTTATTCGTAATACTTCAGGAGATTTCTTTATCACTGGACAAACTTACATTTCAGCTCTTGACGATGCTTTTATGTATTTAATCAAAGTGGATAGCGATGGTAATTTAATATGGGACAAAAGATATGGCCAAAAAAATGAATCCGGCAATCAAATAATTGAAACATCTGACAACAATATATTAATTGGTGGAGCAACTTTTAGTTTCCCAACCACAGTTACAGACGAAGACTGGTATCTTATAAAACTTGATACCGCTGGTAATGTGATTTGGGAAAAAGGATTTGGCAAAGGGGGCTTTTTAAATTATGATGGTCCTGTAAGAGGGTTGGTTGAAAGTCCTGATTCAAATTATATTGCATGTGGAGGTTATCCTGCTTTAAGGAGCGATACAGATACTTATTGGGATGGTTGTATCAGGAAAGTTTCAAAAGATGGGGAATTAATGTGGGAAAAGTTTTATAGAAGCTATTTATTAAGTCATACAGGAAATCACCATATTCACAACAAGATTTATTCTGTAATAAACTCACACAATCACTTATACATTTTAGGCACAAATTATAATTACAACTCATGGAAAGACAGGGCATATCTTGCAAAATTAGATGAGGAAGGAAATGTATTATGGAAAAGAGATTATTATGCAATTGATACTAATACATATTCTCAGTATTTAGTCAGCATTAAACCAACAACAGATGAAGGTTTTATCCTTGCCGGCTATGGTAATGATTATGACACACATGGTTACGATCCTCCCCAACAAGCATGGCTTGTAAAAACCGATAGTCTTGGTTTGGATGGTTTATGTTATACAGAAAACCCGGAGTTAAATTTTGATATTGAAATACCTGAAACAATTTGTGCAAACGACACAATGCAGGTTTATGTAAATATTGCAGGTAAATCAGCACCTTACACTATAGAATTTAGTACCGGGCAAATTATCGACAGTATTTATTATCCGCCAACTTTCGTGCCTGTAGAGATTGGTCTAACCCATGTTAATCTGGAGTGGGACAACTCAACTTATTTCGAAGAAACAATAACCGAAGCCACACTCAGTAACCACGAATGGGGACAGTGTATTGCAAAACCTGTTGAGTTTTATACACCTCATACATCTGGTTCGCAACAAATAAACATTACGGTTACAGATGCTTATGGTGAGAGCAAAACAATTACGAAAGAGGTTTTGGTTAATGATAATTGTGGGAGTGGGATAGCTGATGAAGAAGTTAATTCTGTAAATGTATATCCAAATCCGGCTGTAGATAATTTGTATTTGGATATCGGTGATTTCGGCTTCGCTCAATCACCTGGCAGTATTCAGGTGGCTGAGCGGAGCCGAAGCAACCGGTTCGGAAATGCTGAGATTTTTAATTCTGTAGGGCAATTAGTAAAAGTTGTCAAAGCCCACAATGGGTTGAATGTTATTGATGTTTCAGATTTATCGGTTGGGAGTTATATTATTAAAATTTCGGCTGAGGATAAAACTTATAGTTTGGGTTTTGAGAAGCAGTAAACTTCTATTTGCAAATTTTTTTTATCCCCCAATCCATCCCTTAACCACTTCCTTCACATTTTTCTCCTTCGTAAGCTGCTCCATATTGGCTGGCGGATTATAACCCATTTTTCTGGCATATAGAAGGTTGTTAAAAATGTATCGACAATTTGAATAGATGTGATATATTTTACACAAAGCTAAATAAACAAAAAATCCGACCATTTGATCGGATTCTTATCAATTTTTTATTTATGTCTTTTCTTTCTTGAAAGTCCTTGTGGTTCGAGAGAAAGATGATCACCTCGAAGCAATGCAGCAACACCTTCGTTTTGCTCAGCATCCTTACATTCTTCACAATTACATTCATCAACATAATCTGTTGGCTCAGTATAAGTTGTAATTACACCTTCGAAATTACGAAGTACAACTTTACCAGGACTTTGAGAAATAACATAAGTTGGCATTACAGGAGTTTTTCCACCACCACCGGGTGCATCAACAACAAATGTTGGTACTGCAAATCCAGAGGTATGACCACGAAGTGCCTCAATAATAGCTATGCCACTAGATACCTTAGTTCGAAAATGCTCAATTCCCAAGGATAAATCACATTGGTAAATGTAATATGGTCTTACCCTATTTTTAACTAAGCCTTGAACCAATTCTCTCATAATATGTGGACAATCGTTTACCCCTCGAAGTAGTACACTTTGATTTCCTAAAGGAATTCCTGCATCAGCCAGTTTTCTGCAAGCTTCTTCTGCTTCCATGGTAACTTCCTTGGGGTGGTTAAAGTGCGTATTGAGCCACACGGGATGATACTTTTTAAGCATGTTCGCTAAATCTTCTGTGATACGTTGCGGACATACAACAGGAGTTCTTGATCCCAGTCTCACGATTTGAACGTGAGGAATCGCTCTTAAGTTCTTAATGATGTACTCTAAAACATCATCTTCTACAAGAAGACAATCTCCGCCGGAAAGAAGAACGTCTCTTACAACAGGTGTGTTCTTGATGTACTCAATACACTTGTCGATATCTTCCATGCTTCTTGCGCCATCGGTTTCGCCGGCAAGTCTTCTTCTTGTACAGTGTCTGCAATACA
>RZYX01000142.1 GCA_009930155.1 Clostridia bacterium
TTCACCGTGCGTCTCACTGGTTGTTTGCCATGTTGCTGTTGTGTGTGTTCCCTTAAGGCGCTTGACTATAATATCAAATACGAACACTAATGTCAACACCTAAATTCAAAAAATATCAAAAAACTTTCAAAAAGTTCCTTTAATGCATAAAACAGGCTAATAATCACTTTTTTTGAGGGCATATTATCGATACAGGAGTTGATTTATATGAAAAGAAAAATATTCGGCAACAAAAAAAGTTTTGCAATCACAATCATCTGCACTATTATGATTTTAGCTATTGGTGTTTCTACATCTATATATTTTTCTAACAACAATGATATTGATACAGTACAAACTTTATCAAGATTAGGTTCACGAGGAGAAGAGGTCCGCCAAATTCAAACTAGACTTAAAGAACTCGGTTATTATAATTCTACAGTTGACGGTATATATGGTACACGAACAAGAGATGCCGTAATCTCTTTTCAAAAGAATAAGGGACTAGTTGCAGATGGAATTGCTGGAACCAAAACTTTGTCATCGCTAGGCATTGGCGTTTCACAAACTATATCTCAGCTAGGTTCTACAGGTGAACAGGTAAGACAAATTCAAACCAAACTAAAAGAACTGGGCTATTACAATTCTTCTATTGACGGCATCTATGGCTCAGGTACGCAAAATGCTGTTATAGCTTTTCAAAAAAGCAAAGGTCTGAAAGCTGACGGAATCGCTGGCCCAAACACTCTTTCTGCACTCGGTATTTCAGGCAGTTCCTCCAGCAATGACAGCGCATATAACAAAAGCGATATAACTCTTCTTGCAAAAGTTATCTCTGCAGAAGCAAGAGGCGAGAGCTATACTGGACAAGTTGCCGTTGGAGCTGTTATATTAAACAGAGTTGCTCACGCATCGTTTCCTGATACAATTTCAGGTGTTATTTATCAACCAGGAGCTTTCACCTGTGTATATGACAGTAACTGGAATGCACCAGTTGAAGCATCTGCTACTAGAGCTGCACAAGACTGTATGAATGGGCAAGATCCAACGGGTGGTGCTATATACTATTATAACCCCGCAAAAACCACTAACACATGGATGAAGTCAAGACCTATAACTATAACTATTGGTTCTCATATCTTTTGCAAATAGGACAAACTCTTATTACATTATATATAAGCAAAATTTATTTAAACAATATTTTTTTGTTCTTCTATTTTATAAAAATATATTTTCTATTTAGTGTTATAATTTTTGTATTTAAAATTCATAAATTAATGGAGGTTTTATTATGTGGGCACTTAATAAAATGTATTACCGTTCTTACCAACAGATTTTGAAAGTTGCTATGTATTGTATGCCGTGGAAGGAACCATTCCTTCTATCTGGCCCTGGCAGTATAAATAAGCTACCTAATTTAATTGAAGAAAAGGAGCTTTCAAGCGTTCTCGTTGTTACTGACCCTGGTCTTATGAAACTGCATCTTCTTGACGGCTTGTTTGACGGACTTGGAAAAGCTGGAATAAAATATGCTCTTTATGACCAAGTTCAACCAAATCCTACTATCGACAATATTGAGGCTGCTCGCCAAATTTATGTTGATAACAAATGTCAGTGCATCATTGCTTTTGGTGGTGGCTCTCCAATGGATTGCGCAAAAATTGCAGGTGCAAGAGTGGCAAGACCTACACGCTCTGTTGAGGATATGAAAGGAGCGCTCAAGGTAATTATGCCTGCTTTAAAAATGGGTTCACTCCTTCCGCCTCCACTTTTTGCTGTTCCTACAACAGCTGGCACTGGTTCTGAAACAACTCTTGCCGCTGTTATCAGCAATCCAAAAACGCACGAAAAATATCCTATAAACGACCCTACTATTAGACCAAAATATGCAGTCCTTGACCCTGAACTTACAATTGGGTTGCCGCCTCATATCACATCAACAACAGGTATGGATGCTCTTACTCACGCAGTTGAGGCTTACATAGGCAAGAGCAACACTAGTCAAACCGCTCTTAAAGCAAAAATGGCTGCAAAAATGATTTATGACAATGTTGAAAAAGCTTACAATGATGGTTCTGATATTGAAGCTCGTGGTCAAATGCTTCTTGCTTCTTATTATGCTGGCATCGCCTTTACAAGAGCATATGTTGGAAATATACATTCAATTGCCCATAATCTCGGCGGTATGTATAATGTTCCACATGGTCTTGCAAATGCAATTATTATGCCTTATGTTCTTGAGTGGTATGGCAAATCTGCTTATAAAAGACTTGCTGAGCTTGCTGATGTTGTCGGCATTGGTTCTCCTGTCCAAACAGACGAGCAAAAGGCAAAAGCATTCATTGAAAGCATTAAAACCCTTAATCGAAACATGAATATACCCGACAAAATAGAAGGCATTAAAGAAGAAGACCTTCCAACAATCGCCCAGCGTGCTTTGGCCGAAGCCAACCCACTTTACCCTGTTCCAAAAATAATGAACAAGGACGATTGCATTTCAGTTATTAGAGCTTTTATGGCATAATTCTTTTTCAAAACGATATAAAATTACTTGAGAAGCCGAAAAAATCGGCTTCTCTTTTTTTGCTGAAATTTAATCGCTGAATTGTAAAACACACTATCTTTTATTTATCGCACTTTGTTTTACAATCTATCCCATAAAAAATGCGTGCAACTAAGCATACGGCATTGAATAAATTCGCATGCTACATAAAGGAAAAGCTGGTTTATCAATGTAACTCAAGAAGTTGCATTGATAAACCAGCTTTTTTTTACGTTGCATAAAATTATTTTGTAAAGTATTAGTTCTGCTCATTGCCTTTTGACAAAGTTTTTTTGCAACAAAACCTATAGTAAGCAAAAACAAATCCAGTTACTTTTCATGTTAACTATTATAATTATTTTTTTCCTTTATGTCCAATAAATAGCATACCCAATGACAATATTGACATTGCCAAGAAGAACAATAGATATATGTATTTTATGTTCACTATTATTGCTAACACAATAACTAATATTGAAGACAATATAATTAACAATAGCATAATTAAAAATGAAACTTTAGCAATACTCATTTTCATAAAACTCCTCTTTACTATAACACAGAAGACAGTTCTGTGTTATAGTTGTTTTTCAGATGGCTTTATTATCAAAAGATATATCATCCAGACCATAGTTGCAGAAAGAAATGTTGATAGCACAGTCATAAGTAATGTTTTATCAAAGCCTGAAAAGCCCCAAATCACTAAAGACATTATTAATAAAAGTGTAACTACCACCCGAAGTATTTTAATAAATTTACTATGATTTAATTTTTTCATAATTACTCCCTCCCTTTAAAAACATCTCTTTAGCTTATGACATACTTTAGATTCATCCCATATAACAACATTAATATAACACAGCGGACACTTCTGTGTATTAATATTTTCTAACTATTCCTATGCTTGTTCCTGTTAATCTACTTAACTGTCTTATTAATAAACCTTTTTTATATAATAGAATTTTTATCAACCAAAGCAATTATATCAACTAAATATTTTTTGTCAACACGCAAAAGCGTCCCCTGTGTTGACCTATTGAAAAAACTGCTTTGCTATGGTAAAATTTTTATATATACTACTGAACAATTTTTTTTGAACAATAGTAAAGTGAAATATGCCCTATAGAGAAAATTTATGTAACTTGCAGAATTTGGGAATCAAAGTAATTATAGCAATTTCTTTGATTCCCAATTTTAGAATATTTTCAAAAGCCAAAAGATCACTATATGACACAAATAAACCGTGCCCTGCTACAATATAGTTGTAACACCCCTTCGTAAAATATATAATAAGTTAAAGAAAGGGACTGATTACAAATGGGAAAATACAGTACAGAATTAAAGGATAAAGTGATAAGGTTACACCTGAGTGAAGGTCGAAGCATGGCATCGTTAGAACGAGAATATAACATTTCCAAGGGAAGCGTGTCCAATTGGTTAAAATCATATAACAAAGAATGTCAAACAGATACAGAAAAGAATTTAGAAAAGGATTATTATACGGATCTATTAGTGCTTAAAAAAGAAAATGAAGAACTCAAGAAAGAGAATCTTTTCTTA
>RZYX01000143.1 GCA_009930155.1 Clostridia bacterium
GTGATATAGTATATGCATCTACTCCCCTACTATATATTGCTTTTGAAAGTTTAAGTGCACTTGTTGTTTTTCCAGATGCGCTTGGACCTGCAACCATAATTATTTTATTTTCAGGAGTTTCAATTATTTTATCAGTAAGATTAGAAATAGAATTTGTATATATATCCTCTGATTGATTTACAAAAGCCTTATAATCCCTGCTTGCCGCCTCATTTATTGAAGACAGTGTGTAGAGTGATTTTAACATGTTATCCTCCTAGTTTATGAATTCCATAAAATTTATATACTTTATTTTTTCTTTCAATTATTGATTCAAATCTATTATTATATTCATACGGATATTTAAAGTTAAATATACGCTCAATATAGTCACTGAAAGGCGCTTTAAGCTTTGTTACAGCACCAGCACCAACGGCAAGAACAGTATGGCACTCTTCCATCATATAGACATTGTAATAACCTTCAAAGCCTTTTTTACACCAGCCTACATTCTCAAGATTACCAACTGATTTACTCTGTCTGTACATATAGTATGGAATATAGCCATCATTTGATAGCATTTTTTCTGCAAGGTCAACCATCTCACAAGTAAGATTGCCTTGCTTTGAAACTACATCATCATTGGCCATATTTGCAGAGCGTTTAAGTGCAAGTGTATGAACTGTTATACTACTTGGAGAAAGTTCTAAAAGAGTGTCTAAAGTATTCTTAAAACTCTCTATATCATCCTTTGGAAGCCCTGCAATGATATCCATGTTAATATCATTAAATCCCATGTCACAAGCTAATTTAAAAGCATCTATGGTTTGCTGTGCTGTGTGTTTTCTGCCTATTTCATTTAACACAAGATCATTAAAACTTTGAGGATTTATACTTATTCTGCTGACTGGAGAATTTATAATAACTTGTAGTTTATTTTTATCTATTGTATCAGGTCTTCCTGCCTCAAATGTAAATTCTTTAATATCGCTTATATCAAAGTCATTGCAAATTTCTGTAAGCAATCTTTGGGTTTGCTGTGCATCGAGTATTGATGGAGTTCCTCCACCGACATATATTGTTTCAAGCTTTAATCCAATGTCTTTTGCGATTTTGGCTGTTACTTTAAGCTCTTCGCATAATAAATCAAGATACACTGGTAAAAGTTTTTGAGCTGATTCAGAAGTTATTGAGTGAGATACAAAAGAACAATAACTGCACCTAGTTGGGCAAAAAGGAATAGAAACATATAGGCTAAATGAATTTGGTTTTGACTTTTCTATTATTTCTTGTTCTTTTTTTGCAATCCGCATTGCAAGATTTGTTTTTTCGCAGGTAACAAGTAAGGAATTTTCAAAATACTCTTTTGCCTTTTGTTGACCCATTTCTGAAATGAGCTTTGTCATAATTTTTGATGGACGAATGCCAGTTAAAACTCCCCACTTTGGTTTGTAGTGTTTTACTTTTACAAGAGTTTCAAATAATAAGCTAGTCATTTTAAGCTCAATATCTGTATTTTCTTCTATTGTTTCAACTAGTTCACAACTTTCAAAAACATCATCAGATTTAATTTTTACTAATATTTTAACATGTGTATTATCTATTTGAATTAACGAAGTGGTTACTACAAATTTTTCTTCGGTATCAATTGCGGTATCGTAGCTTATATCAATATGCTCATTTGGAAAAAATATTCGACACAATTTCTCTAGCTCATAATGAAATTTATGCCCGTCAATAATTAAGACCATTGAGAATTCCTCATATACCTATTGTTTTTACGTTCATCATCAAGAGTTGTTTCACGGTTGTGACCTGGAAATACAGTATAATCACCCTGTAATTTGCCAATACGGTTAATTGAGTTTATCATATCATCCATATTGCCACCCTCAAGATCCGTTCTGCCAACTGTTTTACAAAACAATGTGTCGCCTGAAAATATTACATCATCACAAACAAAGCAGATACTTCCAGGGGTGTGACCCGGAGTGTGTAAAACTTTTAGCTTTAACTCACCTAAATTTATTTCATCATTATCTTTTAACATTATATCTGGACGAACTGGTGTTTGTATTTTATCTAAATATGCTGAAAATTTTGACATGCTTTTTTTAGGGTCTTCAAGGCAAACGGCATCAACTGAATGAATTGCAACTTTTGCATTCTTGTAAATTTTTTTAAGCTCTGCAACACCAAGAATATGGTCAAAGTGACCATGTGTAAGCAAAATATATTCAACATCAGATATATCATATGACTTAAGCTTATCTAAAAGCTTATCAGAGCAAATGGCAGGATCTATTATTGCTGCTTTTTTTGTGGTTTCGTCAATTAATATATAACAATTTGTTTGAATTATTCCAAGCTCTAATTTTATAATTTTCATTTATTCCCATTCCTTTGTATTATATGTAATTGTTACAGGACCATCATTTATAAGTGATACTTTCATATCTGCTCCAAAAATTCCATGCTGAACATTTGAAACCCCATTGTTTAGAAGTTGTTTTATAAAATACTCATATAGCTCATTTGCAAGCATTGGTGAAGCAGAAGAAGCAAATGATGGTCTGTTACCCTTTTTACAGTCTGCACACAGGGTAAACTGTGAAACAACAAGTGCCTCATATCCTGTATCAAGTAGAGATAAATTCATTTTATCTTCAGAGTCACTAAATATTCTAAGCTTTGCAATTTTCGCAGCTAAGATATCTGCAGTTTTTTGCGTGTCTCCTTGATCAATTCCAAGAAGTATTAAAAACCCATTATTTATTTTGCCAACTATATTACCCTCAACCTCAACATTTGCACTTAAAACTCTTTGAATAACTGCTTTCATAAAATTATACTCCAGAACGCTCTATGTTAATAATTCCGTTCGTTTTTTCAAGTTTTCTTATAACATTACTTAAATGCTCAACGCCATTAACTGTAATTGTCATGGTAAGTATACATTTTCCAGATTTACCTAGCCTTGTGTTAAGGGAGTGAATCATAACATGCATACTTGCAAGCTGGCTTGACAAATCTGCAATAAGACCAATCCTGTCTATACAATTAATTGAAAGTGTAGATTTAAATTCTTCCTTTACATAACTGTCCCATTTAACACTTATCCAACGCTCAGGTTCACTTGCAAGAGGAATAGATTTTGGAACATTATTACAGTCACGCTTATGAATTGAAACACCATGACCCCTTGTGATAAACCCGATTATATCATCACCAGGTAACGGATTGCAGCAACGAGAAAATTTAACAAGACAGTTGTCAACGCCTTCAACAATTACACCCTCACTGCTCCTTGTTGGAGTTTCTTTAACAATATCAATCTCTGGCTGTTCATTTGCCTTTAGGATTTTATAATATTCTTCTTTTATAAATGGCATAAGACGATTAATAGAAATACTTCCGTAACCAATAGCGGCATAAAAATCATCAATAGATTTACACCTTTGACGCTCAGCAAGCCTTGTAAGAAATTCCACAAGGCCCTCATCATAAAGCCTAATGTTGTTACGCCTAAATTCACGTTCAAGCTCTGTTTTACCTTCTGAAATATTTTCTGGTCTGCGTTCTTTCTTAAACCAGTTTCTTATTTTTGTTCGAGCACTGCTTGTTGTTACAATTTTAAGCCAATCTCTACTTGGGCCTTTATTTGTAGATGTAAGGACTTCAACTATTTGACCTGTTTTAACTTTGTAGTCAAGTGAAACAATTCTTCCGTCTACTTTTGCACCCAACATATGATTTCCAACTTCAGAATGAATTGCATATGCAAAATCAACAACAGTAGCACCTGTTGGAACATTTATAACATCGCCTTTTGGAGTAAATACAAAAACATCATCGGGAACAAAATCGCTTTTGATTGAGCGTACTATTTCCTCAACATCTTCAGAGTCATTTTGACTTTCAAGCAGTTGACGAATCCATGTTAGGCGTTCTTCAAACTTAGAATTATTAGTTATTCCGAGTTTATATTTCCAGTGAGCAGCAATTCCGTATTCTGCTGTGTAGTGCATTTCCCATGTTCTTATCTGTACTTCAAACGGAATGCCATCCTCACCAATAACTGTGG
>RZYX01000144.1 GCA_009930155.1 Clostridia bacterium
TCAATATATGTAACATTGTCAGTTATTCTGCTTTCATAACCTAGAAAAGCCAAAATAAAGGCTGAGTTAATCTCTGCAATCAATTCTTCGAAGTTATCCAAACGTTAGGATAACTTCGATTATCCTAACTAAAATATTATCCTAACAATTATTCGTAACAAGTTAAACTAAAGGAATGTAGACATAAAATAGTTATGATAATATTTTGAATAAAATTCGTCTATTATTATTGAGTACTAACTTAAATAATAATATATGGATATCAAAAAACTTAAAGAAACACATCCACAGCTTTTAGAATACATGAAAGCGAATGGATTTGGCAAAGTCGCTATAGGCGGCGTCAGTGTCATGCTCAGACGATTGATTGATCACGAAGGGAAATACAAGTCTTACAATGATTACTACAAGAAATTTATTTCTAAGGAAGGTATTGAAGGAAGTACCAAAAGACTTGGTTATTATCGCACATCGGTACGTACTATCCAGGGGTTTGATGAATTCAATCATTTTCCTAACAGACTTAAATTTGCTCCTGTTCAGTACAAAGAATGCAGTTATGATAACTTAAATTCTACATTCAAAGCCATCATTGACCATTACAAACAGGGGGCATCAAAAAGATGTAAACATGAAAATTCAATTAAAGTAGAATCAAATGTAGCATCCAATTTCTTATTTCATATGCAGAAAAATGGGGTTGTTGATTTATGTAGTATTACGGAGTCCATGATATTATCCTTTTTCTATGATGGATGCAAACAGCTAAGAGGTTGCTCTTATAGAACTAAAATTAAAACTGTATTAAAAGCTACCATAGGGACAGACTACTATGTTGAATGTGCTCGTATTATGGATGATATCCCTCCTTTAAGAAGTGGCAGAAAGAATTTTGAGACTCTTAAAGAAGATGAGATTCGCATCATTAAAGAGAATTTACAGGATAGTAAACGAAATGATTTGTCTTTGCGTGATATAGCTATTGTGTCAATGCTTATGTATACTGCAATTAGAGGAACTGACATAGCTCAAATGCAGGTTGAAAATATTGATTGGAAAAGAGATTTAATCATTCTTACTCAATCTAAAACACAACAGCATATAGTATTGCCTCTTAGGGCTGTTGTCGGTAACCCTTTAGTAGACTATCTCATAAATGAACGCCCAAGTAACCTAGAAATAAAAAATATTTTTACTAATGCAAGCTGTCCGGAAAACCCAATGGAATCAAGTACTATAGGTGGTATCGTCAGGCGTTTTTTTGAAAAGATTGGGATAAGGTGTGATGAAAAAGAAAATGGCATCAGATTGTTCCGGCGCTACCTTGCATCTAAAATACTTGAAAGTGGAGTTCAACCTAGAGTTATAAGTGATATTCTGGGGCATCTATCCCCAGAATCTTTAAATCCATATATCAACACTGACATTAAACATCTGCGCGAATGTGGGTTAAGCATTGAGAAGTATCCAGTTGGAAAGGAGGTGTTCGAAATATGAAAACTATTGAAGAACTAACTAACATTTATGTGAATTATCATAAATCTAAAGGAAAAACATTAGGCTCAAAGAGCTTCTTGCATTTAACAACTTTTACTCGTTTTTGTGTGAATAAAAAAGGTGTAGTGTATATATCGCAAAACCTTATTAATGAATGGTGTAAGAAACGCCCTGGTGAAACTGCTCTCTCTCACAACAGTCGAGTAGGTTGTATTCGCCAATTTCTCAGATACACGAATAGTTGCAACTATACCTCTTTGGTTCTTCCTTTACTTATAAAAATCTCAAGGCCAAGAAAGATTATCTCAGAAACAGAACTTCCTTTGGTTAAGACTTTCATATCTGAAATGATGGACAAATATATATTTTACCTGAAAGCATCGAATCATTTGTCAAGGTTTACTCATAAGACTCTGATACGTTTTAACAAATACTGTGCATCGCTTGTCCCTGATGTAAGAGTTCTCACAGATGAAATTGTCAATGAGTGGTGCGATAAAAGACCAAATGAACAATGTAAATCACGGAATACACGAATACGCCCAGTACGTAAGTTATTAAAATACACTAACAAACACGGATGGACAAATGTATTATTACCGGAAAACTTGCCTGCTGAAAAGTCCACTTATAAACCTCATGGGTTTAAGGAAGATGAATTAAGTGCATTTTTTCAATCCACTGCCGCAATTAAACTTATTGCGTGGGAAAACGAGTTGAGATTTAAACTTAGGAAAATGCAGATACCTGTATACTTCCGATTGCTTTACAGTACAGGTATGCGTAC
Source organism: Clostridia bacterium (assembly GCA_009930155.1). The sequence goes on from RZYX01000144.1 coordinate 2,285, forward strand.
AAACGAAGCTTGTATGCTCAGATGCAAAGACGTTGATCTTACTAATGGCATAATCAACATAGCTCATTCCAAAGGACTTGACCAACATAGAGTGGCATTGCATCCAACAATGTGGGACTTGTTAAAGCAATATAATGAAGCTATGGAACGACTTATGCCAGGAAGGAATATGTTTTTTTCAAACAAAGATGATGACTTCCGTGGAGTTATGTGGCACGCAACTGTTTTTAGAAAAATATGGAAAACCATATCCTGTGAACCTGCACGAGCTTATGACCTCCGTAGTCTTTACGCCGTTACCAACATCAACAATTGGGATTATGACGGTACGGAGTGGTTTGACAAGTTACTCTATCTCAGCCACACAATGGGACATCGACAAATTGAAAGCACCTGTTATTACTATCAACTTGTTCCTTTATTCTTTAATCAACTAGAAGAACTAACAGGACAAGCACTTAACGACTTATTACCAGATCTTAAAAACTTTTTTGAATATGAAGAAACAGACTGAATCATTAGTCATTGCAAAAGCAATGCGTGAGTGGGAAAAAGTACATCTTCCCAAAACAAGAGCTTTGAGTCCAAATACTCTGCGGGCATACCATAAAGCCATTACTCTATACGTCATCTTCTTGCAAGATGTTAAGTTAACAGAATGTGACAATCTATCAGGCGATAGCTTTTCTATAGATAGTATCCAGGAATGGATGTTATGGCTAAAAAATGAAAGAAACTGCTCCAACTCCACTTGTAATCAACGGCTAGCTTGTTTGAAGAATTTTCTTAAGTTCTTGAGCAAAAAAGATATTCGCTTTATTCAAATAGAAATGGAAGCCAGAGAAGTTAAGCAGATGCGATATGTCAAGCCAGTACAGATAGAGGTTACACAAGAGTCCATCAAGACTCTTTTTAAAGTCATCGACCTCAAAACCAAAATCGGGAAACGTGATTTTACGTTATTCTATCTGATTTATAGTATTGGAGCTCGTATAGACGAAGTGCTTTCATTAAAATTATCTGACATCTATCTAAATGTATCTAATGGAAAAAATTATATTACTGTCATGGGAAAAGGATCAAAAAGAAGATCACCACCAATACTTAAAGATGTAGCTAAAGTATTAAAGGGCTACATAGAAATGTTCCATGGCAATAATCCTAATGTTGGAGATATGTTATTCTTCGTTTATTATGACGGTAAGAAAAAGAAAATCTCTCAGGTTGGAATCAATAAACGTCTAAAAATATACGCACAGAAAGCACATAGTATTAATCCTGAAGTGCCTGATAATTTACACTGCCATCAGTTACGCCATGCGCGAGCCAGTCATTGGCTTGAGCAACGTCTAAATATCGTAGCTATTCAGAGGCTGATGGGTCATTCTGACATAAATACGACTATGCGTTATATTTTTGTCTCAACGGAGCAAAAGAATCAGGCTTTGGCAATGCTGGAGGATAAAGTTATAAAAAGCACCGGCAAAAAGTGGAAAAATGTTCGTAAAAAGAAAGACTTAATGGAATATCTTGGTCTTAAGGAATAATCTGCTTTTTTGTAGAAATATTATCCTAACTTTTGTTTAGTTAAATGTCTGTATAACAAATCTTTTAGATAGATAGTTAGGATAATATTTTAGTTAGGATAATCGAAGTTATCCAAACGTTAGGATAACTTCGAAGAATTGATTGCAGAGATTAACTCAGCCTTTATTTTGGCTTTTCTAGGTTATGAAAGCAGAATAACTGACAATGTTACATATATTGA
>RZYX01000037.1 GCA_009930155.1 Clostridia bacterium
TACATATATTGTACATTATTTCTTAATTAATCAATAAATATAAAAGGAGTCCTTGCTGTGCAAAAAATTACCTCTTGCATTTGTTTAGCCTGCATTTTTTTAACGCTTTGTGCTTGCTCTTTTGTTGGCGAAACTGACTTTGCAATGTTTGAAGAAAGATTTAACAAGGCAAATGAAGATGTTAAGCTAACAAGCTCAAATATTATTTGTGATAAACAAAATGAGAATATTAAATATGATTGCTTTTTTGATGCAGAAAACGGTGGAAAATATATGATGACCGTATATGAAAAGAACGATGCAAATATACTTTCTTCATGCACATTATGTGTGCTATCATCAATAAAACTTGATGTCGTATCTGTAAAAGAATTGTTCTGTTCAATGCTTTTTGCCTATGCTCAAGTGGATGAACAAAAAGCCTTAGAAATATTTGAAGAACTTGAGCTAAGTGATAAAAAGACATATGAAACGCCCAGCTCTATAAAAAAGACATTTGGCGATATAAATGTTGAAGTTCTTGTAAACGGTGCAGGAGCTGCCATAACTGTAACCTAAGCACTTATTACTTCAAGTTGATTTCTGCGTACTGTTCTGACAAAACAGTGCTATGAACATTACCGCAGCTTACATCAACAAGCTTTTTTTCAAATTCACTATATATATCTTTGGGGATTTTAAAATCCACCATAACATCGTCTGAAAAATCTATATTATCACAAGAGCCTCCAAACTCTGCTATTAGAGAAGGAACTCTGCCATAAAATGCATATTCACAGCTGAACCTTGCATTAACGCAAAGAGACATTGTTATGATTTCGTTTGCATCTATGGCTATTTTTGCACTATGTGAATAAGCTCTTACAAGACCGCCTGCGCCAAGCATAACTCCGCCAAAATAGCGAGTTACAACAACTGCGCAGTCTGAAAGCTGTTCTTTGAGTAAAACATCTAAAACGGGCACACCAGCTGTACCCTGTGGTTCACCATCGTCAGAGTATCGCCTTGTTTGCCCGTCCTGCAAAACATATGCATAAACATTGTGAGTTGCATCCCAATGCTTTGATTTAATAGAGCTTATAAATTCCATAGCTTGCTCTTGCGTTTGAACAGGTTTAGAGTACCCGATAAAACGAGAACGCTTAATAATATATTCATCGCAAAGTGCATATTTTAATGTCCTATACTTTAGCACACAAAAGCCCTCCTATGTAGGGCACAAAAAACAATAAGACGGCACAAAAGCACCGTCTCGTTTTTAGATATTATTCGCCCTTCGTCTGCATATTAAAGCGCTTGTTAAACCTATCAACTCTTCCGCCTGTATCAACAAGCTTTTGCTTACCTGTGAAAAACGGATGACACTTTGAACAAATGTCTACGCGTAAACCTTCCTTTGTAGAAGCTGTCTCAATAACCTCACCGCAGGCACACTTTACCTTAGTTGGCTTATACTCGGGGTGTATACCTTCCCTCATTTTCTTCACCTCTTTCGAATGCAAAAGCCATATACTTTCATATATATAGCATAAGAATTTTATCATACATATACGCAAATTGCAACCGTAATTTTAAAATTTTTAATTAAAATCTTAATTTATTTTTTCTGCAAGCATTTTTATTCCCATAGCCACTAATATTATGCCACCCAAATAGCCCGCCTTATTAGCTAATAATCTGCCGAATTTTTTGCCTATATATGCACCTATAAAACACATAAAAAGGGTTATCACGCCAATTATTCCACAGTAGCAAGCTAATGTTGAGAATATTGTTATCCCTGTGCAAGCAAAGGTTACCCCTACCGCAAGGGCATCAATACTGGTTGCAATAGCAAGGCCTGCAATAACCTTAAGGCTGTGCTCATCTGCTTTTTGTGTTGGTTCAGTGATTTTTTGCTCCTTATATGTTTCTATAATCATCTTTATGCCAATTGCTGTTAGTAGCACAAAAGCTATGTACTTATCAACTGAAGTCACCTTTTCAGAAAACCCTAGACCTGCAAGCCAACCAATAACAGGCATAAACATTTGAAACAGTCCAAAAAACACAGCAAGCTTTGCAGCATAAGATACACGCAGATTTTTAACTATCATTCCACTTGTAATTGAAACTGCAAACGCATCCATAGAAAGTCCAACGGCAATATAGATTAGCTCTGATAAATTCATACTGTCCCATCCTTTTGGTTCTATTATTAATTATAAATAAATTTATTTTAGGAGGCTTGCTTTGAAAGTTTATGTATTTACAAAAAAGAGGCTCACCATTATAGGTGCTTACATTTTACTTGGTATATTTATTCTGTATTTTGCATCGTACGGCTTAAGCGTTGCCACTTCATCATCAAAAAAGCTAATACCTATATACAATGTCCAAACAGATAAAAAGCAAATTGCTATAACATTTGATGCCGCATGGGGAGCAGATGACACACAAGAAATTATATACATATTAAACCAATATAATGCAAAGGCTACATTTTTTATGCTAGGTGAATGGGTAGAAAAATACCCGGAGAGTGTAAAAGCCTTCAGCGATGCAGGGCATTATATAGCAAGCCATTCAAACACTCACGATAGCCTTACAAAAATGTCAAAAAGTCAAATAGAACAACAACTTACTGCCTGTAACGAAAAAATAGAAAAAATTACTGGCAAAAAAAACAAGCTATTTCGTGCACCTTCAGGGGATTACAACAATGCTGTAATTGAAGTATCTACAAAAATGAATATGTATACCATTCAGTGGAATATCGACAGCCTTGACTACCGTGGATTATCACAAGATGAAATCTATAGGCGTGTTGTTACAAATGCTAGTAATGGTGATATAATCCTGTTTCACAATGACATCGAAAACACTCCAAAAGTTTTACCAAAAATAATACAAGAGCTGCAAAAGCAAGGCTATGAGCTTGTAACTGTTGATAAGCTTATTTATAAAGACAACTTTGAGATAGATCATAAGGGTGTTCAAAAAAGTCTGGTAGATATATCAAAGCAGGACAGCACGACACAATAATGTCCGCTATCCCTTGGCAGCTCATTTAATGCTTTCTAAAATTTATAACAGCAAAAATAGTGACACGAAATTAATCGTGCCACTATAGTTATTATTATTTATTTATGCTTATTATTAAATATGTTCATTATGGCATCCATATCATCATCGTCCATGCCAAATCCTATATTGTCTTTGCTTATAGTAGCGGATTTGTCAGAATTTGAATAATCATCACTATCGCCAAAATTCGTCTGACTAATAATATCTTCAAGCTCTGCAGCTGCCTTTGTGATTTTTGAATCAACTGACTTTGGTGGCTTTTTTGCATTGCCTGATGAATCACGGCCAAAACCTGTTGCAATAACAGTAATTTCCATTTCATCATTCAAAGACTCATCAAATGCAACACCCCAAATAATGTTTGCATCAGGATGAGCAGCGTTTGAAATGAATGTTGATGCCTGCTCTACCTCATCAAGACCAATATCAGGTGATGATGTAATGCTTATAATTACTCCGTGAGCTCCGTCAATTGTGGTTTCAAGAAGTGGGCTAGAAATAGCAGCGTTTGCTGCCTGCTCTGCCTTATCCTTTCCGCTTGCTCTGCCTACACCCATGTGTGCATGGCCTGCATCTCTCATTATTGCTGTAACATCAGCAAAGTCAAGGTTGATGAAACCAGGGATTTTGATAAGCTCTGAAATGCTCTTCACACCCTGACGAAGAACATCATCAGCTGCATCAAATGCATTTATAAGAGTGATTTTTTGCTCTGAAAAATATTTTAAACGCTCATTAGGTATAACAACAAGGCTGTCTACATGCTCTGAAAGCTCATTTATACCTTCTTCTGCTTGAAGCATACGATGCTTTCCTTCAAAATCAAAGGGTTTTGTAACTATACCAACTGTTAATATTCCCATTTCTTTTGCAAGTTCTGCAATAACTGGCGCTGCTCCTGTTCCTGTTCCGCCGCCCATTCCTGCTGTTATAAACACCATGTCTGTTCCCTTGAGAGCATCCATAATAATTTCTTTGCTCTCTTCTGCGGACCTTTGACCCATTTCTGGTCTTGCACCAGCACCTTGTCCTTTTGTAACTTTTTCACCAATTTGAATTTTATGCGTTGCTTGTGAATGCAAAAGAACATGCTTATCGGTATTGACAGAAATAAACTCTACACCTCTAACGTCAGAGCGAATCATGCGGTTAACTGCGTTTCCGCCACCGCCACCAACACCAATAACTTTTATTTGCACCACGCTTTCAAAATCAGCTGCCATTTCGAATCCCATTTAAGCGTCCCCCTAAAATATGTAAAAATGTTGTAATAAAAATCAATACTATTTTGGTATTTTAAAATTCAACCAAAAACATAGTATCATGCTTTGTACTAAAATTCAAGAACCTTTATTATTAAAATTGATATATTATTACTCTATTTTACTATTTTGTAAATTTCTATGTTACTTCTAGATCTGTTTCACCAGATGTCGTCTGTTCAGCAAGTGCTGTTGTAGACTCCTCAAAAGATGTCATTGTCTGTTCAACAGGTGCTGTTGTAGCCTCTTCTTTTGGCCTAAAATAGACCTTATCTTTTTTGCCTTTATCAGAACTAATGCCCTGTAAATCAATTATGCCCTCTTGATTTTTGCTTCGCTCATTTTCTTTTTCTAAAACTTCAACTGCAAACTCCATTTTTTTATCAATCTGCGAAATCGAGCCAAAAAGCATTTCTATCCTGTTTTGATATGTCATCTTTATATTAAGCTTGTCCGAAACATCTATTTGGGTTATATCCTCTATTTTATTAACTTTTACTGATTCCATTATTTTTTCAACCAGCTCTTGGGTCTCTTTGTTTTCAAACTCTATGTTTTTGCCTATTTCAGATTTTTTTACATTGCCACCAGATATCAAGATAAGTTTTTCATCAATTTCTGTTACACCGACTTGCAAAACCTTGCTATTTTCATTTGTAAGAACATATCCTTCACCGTTTGCAATTGCACATTTTTCTGTTGTTTTTTCAACACTTATTACTATACCACTTGGTAGCTTGTTAGAGATTTTTACACTACCTATGTACGGTAGTTTTTGCATTATATTTTCAGCAGCTTTTGACTTGTCTATTAAAAATAGATTGTCATTTTTATTTATTCCGCTCATCTTTATTACCTTGTCATTGCTGTAAGAAGTTTTACCCTCAACGGTTATAGTTTCTACCTTAAAGAACACCGTTAAGGACAGAATTACAGCAACAACAAGTAAAAGAAAAAGAGAAAATGTATAAAAAATAATCTGCTTCCTCTTTTTAAGTCGCCTTCTTTTTATTGTTTGTTCTCGCCTTACCTCATCGCGCGACTTTTGAGGTTGCCTTGTATTAGTAGGCCTGTTTGGAGGTCTCCTTTTACCTTGATTATTCACTGCCATAAACCCTTACTCCTTCTCTCTTCTTATGACTGCCCCCATAAGAGTGAGATTTTTTTCAAAATCCGCGTGGCCTCTGTCAATATGACTTATGCCCTCAATTTGCGTTATACCTTTTGCGGCAAGCCCAGCAACCACTAATGCCGCTCCACCTCTTAAATCGCCCGCAGTAACAGGTGCTCCAGAAAGGTGAGGCACGCCTTCTACAACAGCTATTCTACCTTCTACCTTTATCTTTGCGCCAAGTCTAACAAGCTCGCTAACATGTTTGTATCTACACTCAAATATGTTCTCAACAACCATGCTTGTTCCATCTGCAATAGTTGTCATTGCCATTATTGGTGCTTGTGCATCCGTTGGAAACCCTGGATATGGCATTGTTCTGATTGTTTTTATTCTTCTAAGCCTTGGTGGCGCTGCAATGGACAAACTATGTCCACAAACTATTATATCGCAACCTGCTTCATCAAACATAGGAATAACAGGACCTAAATGTGCAGGGATTATTCCATTAAGCCTTATCTGTCCCTGCGTTACGGCGGCAGCTGCCATATATGTAATTGCCGCAATTCTATCAGGGATTACTGTATGCTCTGTTCCGCCAAGAGCTTTTACACCCTCAACCACTATCGTGCCCTCTCCAGCACCCGAAATTTTTGCTCCGCACCCGTTTAAAAAGTCTGCAAGGTCACTTATTTCAGGCTCTCTGGCACAATTTATTATAGTTGTTGCACCTTTAGCTAAAACCGCAGCAAGCATTGCATTTTCAGTTGCTCCAACACTTGGAAAAGAAAGAACAATCTCATCCCCTACCAAGCCTTCTGGGCATTCGCATTCAAGCCTGCCATACTCCTCTTTTATTTGCGCTCCGAGCCTGCTCATAGCAAAAAGGTGTAAATCTATTGGTCTTAGACCTATTTCACATCCACCAGGAGTTGAAAAGCTTGCCTTGCCTGTTCTGGCAAGTACAGCTCCCAAAAAGACAACTGACGATCTCATTTCACGCATTAATGTATCTGGGATATCCCAGCAATTAATATTAGATGCATCTACAGTTACGCAATCATCGTCTATATCAACAATACATCCAAGATGCCGCAAAATATTTATTGCAGCATCAACATCTGTAAGCCTTGGACAATTATGTATAACTGTGCGTTTTGTTGTTAAAACTGTGGCAGCAAGTATAGGCAATGCACTGTTTTTGGCACCATGCACCGTCATTTCTCCACTTAGCCTTTTGCCACCCTCTATTATTATTTTTTCCACCATCACACACCCTTTCGCACAACCAAAAACAGATGACTCAATCATCCTGCTTTCATATTATGCTTTTGTGTATGGTGTTGTGATTTTAGTTTTGCATAAGTTCTACAATTGTTTTGCTTATATTATGTGTAGCGTCCAAAATTGACATTGCTTTTGCATTTTGTCCTATTTCGCTAAGTAGTTTTTTGTCCTTTATAAGTCTATCTACTTCTTCTATAAGCCTTTTGCCTGTCAAATCCTTCTCTTCTATTATTACTGCGGCATTGTTATTTACCAGTGCCATTGCGTTGTAGTACTGATGATTTTCTGAAACATTTGGTGACGGAATAAGTATTGACGCTTTTCCTAGTGCCTCTATTTCTGAAAGTGAGCTTGCACCAGCTCTACAAATTATCAAATCTGCCGCTGGCATACATCTATGCATATCATCTATGTATTCTCTAATTACTATGTCTTTATGCTCTTCAAGGTCAATTCCAAGTTCCTTAAGCTTCTGGGGAACCCAAAGGCCATATTGCCCCATAGCATGAATAAAAGTACAATCATTGTCATTTGCTTTTGCTGCAATTAATTCACAAACAGCATCATTGATTGCCCTTGCTCCAAGGCTTCCGCCCATTGACAAAATCATTGGTCGATTATCAAGCCCAAGCTCTGCCCTTGCCATCTCTTTATCTGCCTTTATCATTTCATGACGGACAGGTAAGCCTGTAATTATACAAGGGTTTTTGCTTTTTATATATTCTTCTGCTTTATCTGTTGTAAGCATAACCCTATCAACTTTTTTTGCAAGCACCTTGTTTGTTATCCCTGGAAATGCATTTTGCTCATGTATAGCGGTTGGAATTTTAAGCTTTATAGCTTCCCTTAAAACAGGTCCACTTACATACCCACCAAAACCTACTACAACATCTGGAGCAAAATCTTTTATAATTTTCCTTGCCTGTTTTGATGCTTTTAATATTTTAAAAGCAGTTTTTGTGTTCTTCTTTATATTTTCCGAAGTAATCTTTCTTTGAAAACCGCTTATGTCTATTGTTTTAAAATCAAATCCAGCAGCAGGAACAAGCTTTGCTTCCATCTTATTAGCCGTTCCTATAAATAATATTTGTGCATCCTTATAGTCTTCCTTAATTTTACTTGCGACTGCTATTGCTGGATTTATATGCCCGCCTGTGCCACCTGCCGCAATAATTATTTTCATCTCTGCTTCCCCTTTTTAACTTTTACTTAATCTTGAATACCTTGATATTGAAAGCACCATACCCATCTCAGTTATTAGCATAAGCAACGATGTTCCTCCATAACTAAAGAACGGAAGGCTGATGCCTGTATTTGGAATCATATCTGTTACAACAGCAATATTAAGTGCTGCCTGCAGTCCAACCTGAAAAACAAGTCCCATAGCAAGAAGTGCACCAAATCTGTCTTTAGCCCTCATTGCTATTACAAAACCTCTCCATACAAGGAGTATAAAAAGAATAATTATAACAGTTGCACCAACAAAACCAAGTTCCTCACAAACTATTGAAAAAATAAAGTCATTTTGTGGCTCTGAAACATATAAATGCTTTTGCTTTGAATTGCCAAGACCAACGCCAAAAAAGCCACCTGAACCTATTGCATAAAGAGCCTGATTTGTTTGCCATCTCGCGCCTCTAGGGTCATAATCCTTATCAAGCCATGCTTGAATACGAGGCTGAGCATGCTCTGGAAGAATGTCTGGCTTTAATATTACAACAATTGTAACCAGTGCAACAATTGCAACTGCAATTACAAACCACTTTTTATTAAACCCTGCAAGAAAAAGCATCATTATACCAAGCGAAAAAAGCAAAACTGTACCAGAAACATGGTTTTCAAGAAAAACCAGTGCGCACATAGAACCAATTACAAGCGTATACAAAAGTGCGTAATTTGTTGAGCTTCGTATCTTTATTATGCTATTTCTATTTTGGTTAAAGCCTACCGCAAACTTTGCCGTTGAAAGCTTTCTTGAATTTATAGCTTTATAGTTTTTATCTATATTCCATGCAAGAAACAAAACAAGTCCAAGCTTTGCCACCTCAGATGGCTGAAATGTTCCAAAACCTGGGATTGTAATCCATCTGTGAAATTCTTCAAAACCAGCTGGAGGAGAGACAAACAAAACTACTATTAGCAATAAATATGAAATTGGCAATAAAATAAATGCAAGCGACTTAAAATACTCATACTTAATTTTTGAGACAGTGAACATTGCAACAAGCCCTACAATTGCAAAAACAAGCTGACGCTTGAAAAAGAATGTACTGTCGCCACCCTTGTGATAATATGCATAGGTATAACTTGCCGAAAAAAGCATAACAAGCCCTATCGTAAGTATAACCAATACAATTATAAGAAACGGAACATCAAATCCGCCTTCCGCCAAGTACTTATTCGGTTTTGTTTGTTTGTTTTGTCTTGATTTAGACATATATTCTGCTCCTAATTTTATACTCTACCATAATACATAAGTGAAACACCTATAGCACCACCTAAAAGACTGACCAAACTAAATATAACAACTATCTTTTTCTCGCCCCAACCGCACATTTCAAAATGATGATGAATGGGAGCCATTTTAAACAATCTTTTGCCACCCGTCTTTTTGAAATACAAAATTTGTATAACATCTGACAGACCTTCTATAACATATATTATTCCTATTGGAATCAAAATAATCGGACAATCTATACCAAATGCAAATGCAACAATCAATCCGCCCAAAAACATTGAGCCCGTATCACCCATCATTACCTTTGCAGGATGCCAATTCCAAATTAAATAACCCGCACATGCACCTGCGAGTGCCGCCGCAACAATGCTTATTCCCATATATTTTTGAAGTATAGCACAAACAACGAAAGCAACTGATGCAGTCATTGTTACACTGGCACAAAGTCCATCTATACCATCTGTAAAATTAACTGCGTTAACCGTAGCATAAATTACGATTATACCAAAAAGAAAGAACACAGGAAGTGCCCAATATTCCCTATTGCCTACAAAAGGAATAAAAATATATGGCTTTTCTACCAATGCTAGAGAAACAAGATAGCCTGCACATGTAAAAAATTGAAGAATTGTTTTTTGCATTGCTGTAAGCCCAAGATTTCTCTTTTTTACAACTTTTATATAGTCATCAAAAAATCCAATAACTCCAAAAGTAAGTGCCATTAATATTCCACCATAGAGCTTTACACGAGCGGCATTCGCCATAATAAGTCCATCAGCTACTATATCTCCACCCATTATTTTATCTGTGATAAGTACTACTACAACTGAAATCAAGGTTGCAGCAATAAACATTATTCCGCCCATTGTTGGAGTACCTTGCTTTTCTTTGTGCCAGTTTGGACCAATATCAAGAATAGTTTGCCCAAATTTTAGTTTGTGAAGCCAAGGAACTATAATTATTCCTAAAATACCACTGACAGCAAATCCAATAACGACCGCCAAAACTATTGCCCAAATAATGTTCATTACAAAAACCCTATCCTTTCAAATCTGCATCCTTATGCTTTAAATTTATATATAACGCTTCTATTACTTCCTCAAGTTCCATACCTCTGCTTGCTTTAAACAGAACTGTGTCACCATCTTTTAAAGTATCTTCAAGCTTTTTTATAAGCTCATTTTTATTATCAAAGCCTTGAGCAAAGGCTATTCCATTTTTTTGTGCTGCCTTAACAGAATTATTTGATTTTTTACCAAAAGTAAATAGCATATCTATTTTGTTTTGTGCTACCTGAACGCCCGAATCATAATGAGCTTGTGCTGAAATACTGCCAAGCTCCAACATATCTCCAAGCACTGCTATTTTACGACCTTTGCCCATATCACGCAAAGTACAAATAGCTGCTTTTACAGAGTCTGGGCTAGAATTGTAGCAATCTTCAACAAATGTTATATTTGCGACTTTTTTCACCCTTTGACGCATACCTGATGGCGTGTAATTTTCAAGTGCCTTTGTACAATCATCAAGGCTAATTTCATACTGAACACCAACTGCAATTGCAGAAAGTGCATTATAAACATTGTGAATCCCAAGCGTTGGAATCACAAACTGCTTTGTTTCACCTTTATACAATACAGTGAATTGCATGCATCCGTCAACCTGTTTTATGTCGAACGCACGCACTGCACACTGTTCATTTTCTATTCCAAAAAATATTATATTATAAGAATCGTCTTGCACCTGTGATAGAAGGTCATTATCTCCATTCAAAATAAGCGTAGAACCCCATTTAAGACCACCAAGCATCTCCAGCTTTGCATTTAGTATGTTTTCACGAGAGCCAAGATTTTCGATGTGAGATACACCGATATTTGTTATAACTCCCATTGTTGGCCTTGTTGCTTTTGAAAGCCTTGAAATTTCTCCGCTATGGTTCATTCCCATTTCTATAACAGCTGCTTCATAACTTCTGTCAAGACCAAAAAGGGTCATTGGCAAACCTATTTCATTATTCAAATTACCTTGTGTTTTTAGCGTTTTATATTTTGCACATAGTACTTCAAAAACCATTTCCTTAGTAGTGGTTTTACCCACACTGCCCGTAAGTGATACTAGCGGAATATCAAACCTACTGCGATAATATCCGCCCAGTGCCAAAAGTGCCTTTGAGGTATCATCTACCTTTATTACGGGTACTTCGCACTCAATATCATTGTGGCTCATTATTGCATGTGCACCATTTTTAACAGCAAGCTCTATAAAGTCATGGCCATCAAAATTATCACCTTTTATTGCAACAAAAAGACAACCTCTTTCAACTTTTCTGCTGTCAATACAAACAGCGTTTATCTGCGACTCACCATCAACACTGCCGCCAACAGCCATAGCGATTTCTCTCGCCGTCAAAACCTCCAAAGCAATCCCTCACTCTTATTTATTCAAAAGTTCTTTTACTATTTCTTGTTCATCATAGTGTGTCTTTTCTGTGCCTATTATCTGATAAGTTTCGTGGCCTTTGCCCGCCAGCAAAACAACATCATTCGGCTGTGCTACGCTAAGTGCATATTCTATTGCCTTTGTTCTATTTTCAATCACTTTTATTTTGCACTTTTTATTCTGTATTCCTTGCAAAATGTCTTGTATTATTTCAGATGGATTTTCTGTGCGTGGATTATCAGAAGTTACAACAGCTATGTCTGAAAGCTGAGCTGCTATTTCCCCCATTTTTGGGCGTTTAGTTTTATCTCTGTCACCGCCACATCCAAAAACAGTTATTAGCTTTCCTGTTTTAAACTCATTCAAAGTGCTAAGAATGTTTTTTAAAGAATCTGGTGAATGTGCATAATCTATCATCACTGTAAATGGTGTATCTGTATCAAGAACTTGTGCTCTACCACTTACACCCTTTGACTTTGAGAGTGATAAAATTATGTCACCAAGAGATACCCCAAGTGCCAACGCACAAGATGTTGCCGCCATTGAATTATACACAGAAAATCTGCCTGGTATGCCAAGATGCACCCTGCCTATAAGAGCATTCCCCACAAATTCATATTGAACTGAATTGTTTTTCAGCTTAATATTTTCTGCTGTATAATCAGCTTCACAATTACTTGTTGAATATGTTACAACATCGCACTCTAGTCCTTCGGTCATAAAACTTGCATATTCATCATCCAAATTTATTACAGCTGTTTTGGTATTCCTAAATAATTCTTTTTTTGCACTTGCATAGGATTGCATATCACCATGATAATCAAGATGGTCCTGTGTAAGATTTGTGAACACAGCACATTCAAACTGAACACCAAAAACTCTTTGCTGAGCTAGTGCCTGTGAAGAAACTTCCATCACACAATATTCGCAATTATTTTCAACCATCTTAGCAAATATTTCTGAAAGCTGTTCGCTTGTGGGCGTGGTTAGTCCCTCGTACTTTTCACTGCCACCTACTGAATATTCAATTGTTCCTATCAGCCCTGTTTTGTGACCAACATCCTCCAAAATATTCTTGATGAGAAATGCAGTCGTCGTTTTTCCATTTGTTCCTGTTATACCAATTATCTTTAACGACCGTGCAGGACCACCATGAAAATTTGCACACATAATAGCATAAGCCTTTCTTGTATTATCAACAATTATTTGATTTTTTACTCCTACATCGTGTTCGACAACAAATGCACGCACACCCATTTTTTCAATCTGCGGTGCAATAATATGAGAATCAAAATGTCTTCCCCTTATGCATACAAACACGCTATTTTTTTTTACGGTTCGGGAATCACTTGAAACTTCCTTTATTTCAACATCATCGTACTCGTTTTTTACCCTGATGCCTTTCAGAAGCAATTCAAGCTTCACGCTATCCCTCCTTATGCAAGGTCTGAAACATCGGCGTTACTCTTGAACGAAACTGTTACTATCGTTCCCATTTCCACCTCGGTTTCTGGTAATACGCTTTGTCTATAAGACACTACTTCACTACTGCTTGCGTAACCCGAAACCTTTATATTAACTCCTGCTGCTACTGCTACTCTATTTACTTCAGCAAGAGTCAGACCTGTAAGAACTGGAACCTTGGTTTTTGTTGTCTCTTTTGTGTCATCTGTATAAAGAACAACAAGACCATTCTTTGGAAGCACCTGATTATATGCAGGTGTTTGATTAGCAACTTTTTTACCGCTGCCAATTACCTTTATATTAAACCCTTTTGATTTAAGCTCTTTTGTTGCATCTGCAACTGTTTTTCCAACAAGATTTGGTGTTTTAACATCAAGCTTTGCAAGCTCTTCGTCTGTATACTGTGGTTCAACATTAAGATATTTTAATGTTTCTTCAATAACTTCTGCTGCTACAGGAGCAGCTACTGTACCACCTGCATAAGAACCTCCTGTTGGTTCATCAACAACTATGAGAACCGCTATTTGAGGGTCATTTGCTGGTGCAAATCCCGCAAATGATGCTATGAATTTACCCACATTTGTAAGCTTTTGTGATGTACCTGTTTTACCCGCTACTCGGTATCCTGCAACATATGCATTTTTACCTGTACCGCTTGTTGCAACCGCTTCCATCATTTCTGCTACCTTTGATGCTGTCTTTTGAGAAACAACCTGCCTTTTTATTGTTGGAGAGGTAACTGATGTTGTGTTACCGTTTTCATCAAGCGTTGAAGATACTATATATGGTTGCATAAGTTTGCCACCATTTCCAATTGCAGATATAGCACTTATCATTTGAATAGGGCTAACTTGAAACGACTGGCCAAATGAGCTACTTGATAGCTCTACAATCCCCAGTTTATTAGCTGTGTGATAAGTTACATTTGCAACAGGTGTTGCCTCTGCGGGCAAATCAACTCCCGTTGATTCAGATAAACCAAAAGCTTCAAAGTATTTAAAAAATTTCTCTGCACCAAGTCTTTGACCAACTGTTACAAAGACAGGGTTGCAGGAATTCATAAGTGCTTGAGTAAAGGTCTCGGTACCATGACCTTCTCGATTATGACAATGGAATGTTCTATCTGCAATTTGTATGCTGCCCGTACAAACAAAGGTTTCATCGTCTGACACTAAGTTTTCTTCTATTGCTGCCGCAGCTGTTACAACTTTAAAAACCGAACCAGGCTCATAAGTATCACTTATAGTTCTATTTCTCCACTGTGCATAACGAGCATTTGAAAAAGCCTCTTCCTTTTCGGTTTCATCTGGTATTTTATTTATCTCATCAATCAATTCTGGGTTTGCAATTTCATAAGGCTCATTTGGATCAAAATCTGGTTTTGTGCTCATTGCCAAAATTGCACCTGTTTTAACATCCATAACTATTCCGTAACCATATTTTGCATTAAAATCTGTTACAGCTTGTTCAAGTCCCTTGTCAAGATAATACTGAATTACCTGATCAATTGTAAGAACAAGGCTTGTTCCCTGCTTTGCGTCATATGTAGACTCATATTGAGTTGGCATATCACCTTGCATTGCATTCTTAGCTGTAATAATTCTTCCAGGCACTCCTGTGAGTTCATCGTTATAAAAATACTCAAGTCCCGACCTACCCGTATCATCTGTACCAGTAAATCCAAGCACTGTAGATGCAAAGCTCATATAAGGATAATAACGCTTTGTATCAGGATCTATACCTATTATTTGATTATAACCTTTATTGTTATCAATAAATTCACTCACTTTGAGTTTATTATCATTCTCTACCTGTGTTTTTACAGACATATAACCATATTTACTCTTTGATGCTTTGTTATACACAGTGTCATAATCAAGATCCAAAATCTCGCAAAGACCTTTGGTTATGCCCACTCTAGTTTCTTCATCTTCAATCTTTGATGGGTTTATATACACCTTCCATACATTTGCACTTTGTGAAAGTATGTTCATATTTCTATCGTATATTGTTCCACGCTCAGCACTTATAGTCTTATCGTTAAGTTGCTGTACCTCTGCCTTTTGTCTATATTCCTCTGCATTTATCAACTGCACATTAACAAGACCTAGAACGCCAACGCCAAAACCTAAAATGCAAGTAACCACCATAATTACCATTGCACGCTGAACAAGTTGCTTTGATGGTTTATTTGCCATAAAAAATCTCCCCCACTTTAGGAATCTCTATTTTTACAATAACGAGAGTTAAGATTTTTTCTCTTAACTCCCGTTTTCTCTTTCCCTTTAATAGTTATTTTATATTAAAAGGATATATTCCAAAATTTATTTATATTAAACTTTTTACTCGCTTCTTTAGGAACTGTCTTGCCACCACTTACAAGCACCTCATCAGAACCTGACAGGTTTACATACTCTACTTGATAACCTTCTTGCTTCACCATTCCTAAAGTGTTCTGTGCATAATCATCAACCTTATCCAAAGAAACCATCGAGTTAAGCTGCATTTCAAGCCTTGTATTTTCACTTTCAAGCACATCCATTTTTGATTTTGTGTTTGAAATATCTCTTGTAATTTCATCAAGCTGTACCCTGCTAAATATTACGAGCCCTACAAAACCAAGCAAAACAACCGCAGCAGACAAAGCTTTAAATGCCCTAAGATTCGCTCTGCGTGTTTCCGCTTTTATTTGTGCCCTTGTTTTTCTAACAACTTTGGGCTTTTTTTGCGGTGCAGGTGCAGCTTGTGGCATTTGCCTTATATTGCTTGCAGTATTTGTTGCTCTGCTATTTATATTTCTATTTAATCTATTGTAGTCATAGGCTTCCGTGCCTCTGTAAGCGGCCATATCACTATCCCCTTCCGTAATTAGCCCTTAGTTTATATCTATTAATTAATAAAGCTTTTCTATAGCTCTAAGTTTTGCACTTCTACTTCTCGGATTTTCTTTTATTTCTTCATCCGATGCTGATTTTGCTTTAAAACAAACCTTACCTTGTGGAGTTTTGCCACAAATGCAAACAGGAAAGTCAGGAGGACAAGTACAACCCTTGCACCATTTTGCAAAATTGTGCTTTACCGTTCTATCTTCCAGTGAATGAAATGTTATTACCGCAAGCACTCCGCCTACATTAAGACTTGTAAACATATCAGTTATTGAAGAATCAAGCTTTTCAATCTCTCCATTAACTTCTATTCGCAGTGCCTGAAAAGTTCTGCGAGCTGGATGCCCTTCTCGTCTTGCCGCTGCCGGCATAGAAACTTTTATTATTTCTGAAAGTTCTAAGGTTGTTTCAATTCTCTTTTGCTGTCTTGCCCTTACTATATTTCTTGCTATACTTCTTGCAAATTTTTCTTCGCCGTATTTTGTGATTATTCTTGAAAGTTCTCGCTCTTCTAAATTGTTTACTAAATCCGCCGCCGTTGTGCCACTTTGGCTCATTCTCATATCCAGCGGTGCATCATTGTGAAACGAAAATCCTCGCTCTGCTGTATCAAGCTGACGAGAGCTTACTCCAAGATCTGCAAGTATTCCATCCACTCCGCTTATTTCAAGCTCATTTAATATACTCTTTATATTACAGAAGTTGTCCTGCACAATTGTAACGCATTCAAAATCCTTCATTCTCTCATTTAGTGTCTTTATAGCGTCTGGGTCTTGATCTATTAAAATAAGCCTGCCACCCTTTAGCTTTTTTGCTATTTGAGTTGAATGCCCACCACCGCCTGCAGTAGCATCAACATATATTCCATTAGGTTTTATTCTTAGTGCATCTATTGATTCGTTTAGCAATACAGACTTATGAAAAAAATTAATATTATCCATTAATAATGTAACTCCATTTGTGTTGTGGATGTTTTTATGATTGGTTCCATATCAAGCAGATTGTTTTCCCACTCATCCGCATCCCAAATTTCAATGCGTTTACCTGAACCAACTATTACAGCCTCTTGTTTAAGTCCTGCGTGCTCTACTAATTTTGAGTTAATTGTTATTCTGCCCTGCTTGTCCGGCTCAACAGTTACTGCGTTTCTAAATATTTCTCTTTGAATTTGCCTTGTCTGTGAAGATGGAGCCATATTGTAAATCTCTTCTGAAAGCTCGTTCCAAGCTTCATTAGAATAGATAAATAAACATTTTTCAGGTGCTTTGCAAACTACGAACGACTCACCAAGAGCCTCTCTATACTTTGCTGGAATGAACACACGATTCTTTGGGTCAACATTATGTTTATACTCACCAAGGAATGCCATTGTGTCCACCTCCTAAAAATTTATAATGTCGCTCCATTTTGCACCTTTTTAATGCTATTCGCTCCACTTTAATGAAATTATAGCTCTTTTTTGCCTTGAATGCAAGAAAAGATTTTGCTTTTTTGTGATTAAAACAATTCAAATACACAATATATAGTGGTGCGTTTTATCTTTATGTTTAAAAACAATAATTCTACATAATATTACATATTTATCATGTAATTTTAATAAAACGAAAACCAGTATTAATGTTTTTCAAAAAAGACGAAATTTTATACTTGTACGGACAAATTAATATACAAATCAATAACACTTACCTGCAATAAATTTATTAGTTTTTCTCATTGTAAAAGCGTATTACTATATGGTAAAATATACGAATTGTACAAACATAAAAATCATGTACAATTTATTTAATTGTCAAGTAGGAGGATAATTATGGAAAAACTCATCTATGTTGTTCCCGCCGCTGGCGTACTTGCACTTTTATTTGCTTTTTTTCTTGCAATAAAAGTTGGCAAGGCAAGCGAAGGAAATGACAAAATGAAGGAAATCGCTGCTGCAATACACGAGGGTTCTTTGGCATTCTTAACTGCCGAATACAAAATTCTTGTTGTTTTTGCTGCTGTTCTTTTCCTTGTTATTGGAATTGCTATCACTTGGACTACTGCTATTTCTTTCCTTATTGGTGCAATTTTTTCAACCCTTGCAGGCTATTTTGGAATGCAAGTTGCCACAAAGGCAAATGTAAGAACTGCTAATGCTGCTAAAGAAGGCGGCATGAACAAAGCTCTTTCTATTGCTTTTTCAGGCGGTACAGTCATGGGCATGTGCGTTGTCGGCCTTGGTGCATTCGGACTTACGGCCTGCTATTTTATTTTTCATGATATCGGCATGCTTACGGGCTATTCCCTCGGTGCAAGCTCAATCGCTCTTTTCTGCCGTGTCGGCGGAGGAATCTATACAAAAGCGGCCGATGTCGGCGCCGACCTTGTCGGGAAAGTGGAAGCGGGGATACCGGAAGATGACCCGAGAAACCCGGCGGTCATTGCGGATAACGTCGGTGACAACGTCGGAGACGTGGCAGGTATGGGTGCGGACCTGTTCGAGTC
>RZYX01000145.1 GCA_009930155.1 Clostridia bacterium
AAACAACTGTACCTTCGGGAGTTTCGTCAACTACCGACAAACGAATTTGAATGTTGGTATTAACCATTGGGTTACTTTCGGCATCGCGGGCAATAGCCTGAAAATTAATTGCTTGTGGAACTTGGGCAAATAGGCTTGTTAAGCCAAAACTAAAAATTGCTGTGAGCAATAAAACTGATTTTTGTAATGTGTTTTTCATATTATCTGAATTTTTGTAATTATTTAAGTGACTGAATTGTAATTATATTTTTTTTTGCATGGAGCATGGGGCATGGGGCTATTAGTGCTAAAGTTTTGCGTTCTGCTTTTTGCAAATTTGCATAATGCCATTTTTAGCACAAATGTCCTATCCACTGCTATTTGAGCTCCATGCCCCATGCTCCATGCCAGTTTTATAATCTAAATCATTATTTAAAATGTTTTCTAATTTATTCTAAATGCTAAGGTTTTTATGTTTACAACTTGATGAATTTAATTTCTCCGATATTTTCGCCAGCTACCGAATAGCCTTTAATAAAGTAATTGCCGGCTGTTAATTGTGATACTTTGATTTGGAATATTCTTTCGGCGCTATATTTTGTTTCTTGCAAAACAATTTTACCGGCAGCATCGAATACCTGAAACGAAACTGTTTCGCTTTTTAGACCGTTTATTTGCAAGTTAAGCATTTCCTCAACTGGGTTTGGATAAACCAGTGTTTGCATTTCGTGCCCGACTTGCATTGGATTTTCGGTTGGCAAATCTGGAATTCCACCAGTATCTTCGTTATCGCTTTGCCCGCCTGCATCCAAACTTATGCCTTCGGCATTTATCGAAAACACAAACAACTCGCCAATTGTAGCACTTATTCCTTCGTTGGATATTCCGCCGGAGGATAGGGTTACACGGTCGAGGTTCTGGGCTTGCAGGGCGCTTAGCCCTGCAAGACAGAATATTAAAATTGAGGTTAGAGTTTTCATAATCATAAAGTTTTATTGTTTTACAAACTTCTTAATTACAGTTCCTGATTCGCTAGTAATTTTAACGAAGTACAAACCCTCGGATAATTGAGAAATATCGAAAGAGTGCAAATTTGAATTACTGTTTAATACTGTTCTGCCATTGATGTCGGTAATGTTAACTGATGAAAGCTTTTCGGAACTTAAAATGTAAATCATGTTAGTCGCAGGATTTGGGTAAATCTGTGTTTCGATTATAGCCATCTGTTCGCTTCCCGAAACTCCATCAGGATAAACGCTATTCCCATCAACAATAAAATTAACATTATAGTGCTGGCCGGTTGCTGTATGCGTTACATAAGGAATCCATTGCTGATGCTCGAAGCTGGTAACATACATTTTAATATTTGTGTTGTCGGGTAAAGTTGAAAAAATGTACTCGCCATCTTCGTTGGTTACGCAAACGTCAATAATTTCGCCTGCATCATCATCACGTAAGATTACAACCATATCGGCTTCGGGAATAAATGATTTTCCACCACCTTCGCTGCCAACAGTACCTCCACCAGTATTCGTCCCCTCGCCTACAACCAACTGATGATGATACAAGTTTGCCACAAAAATTGTACTTTCAGTTACTGGAATGCTAATAGCATCTTCGTGGGTAATTGCTGTTTGGTAATAAACATGTGAGGCAACATTGTAATTTGCCGGATAAACAATTGCAGAACCAAGATAATAATCGCCCTCGTCTAAATCTTCAAAAACTGCTTGACCATTGCTGCCGAGAACAATCTGATCTTCGGGAATTACAACAGGATTGTTGCCAATATCTAAAGTTGCTTTGTACAGTGTAACAACAACCTCGCCTGCTGCGAAATTTGTTGACGGAGAGCCAAAACTAACGTTTGCAGTAATTTTGTTTGTGCCGTTATCTTCGACGAATGTAACTGTACCCTGCAATAAAACACAGCCTGCAGAGTTTCTGCTCCAAATATCATAAGTTCCTGCCGGGAAAACATTGCCAAGCGATAATGTGTTTCCATTGCCTGCAATTTCGCCAGTAAAGTTTGCAGCGCCCATTGTCACCCAATAAACTGTACCAGTATAACTTGTTGATAAAGAAATTTGACCATTTGTTCCCGAAGTTAAAATGCCGTTTGATGGAGTTTTTAATACAACAACTTGCTGTGGTAAAGGGTTAATGGATAAAATAAGTTGGTAAATACTATCGCAGCCAAAACTAGTTTGATATGTTTCGGTATAAGTACCAGCTTCACTGTATTCAAGTCCTCGCCATACATACGACTCTCCTTGACAGATGCTTTGATTTGTTACGTAATTGTACAATGGATTTACTGTCAAAGTTAATTGGTAAATACTATCGCAAGCTGTATTTACTGTTTGATACTCTGCAGTAAATATTCCTTGTGTTGTATAATCGGTTCCGCGCCAGTTGTATGTTTCGCCTTGGCAAATGGTATGGGTTTCTGGGAAAAAGTAGGGATTGTTAATAGATAAGTTAAGAAATATTGTGCTGTCACATCCATAAACATTTTGAAAAATAGTAGAATATACCCCACTTTCATAATAAGTATTTTCTGTAGCTGACCAAAAGTAAGAACTCTCACAACTGCTTGCATACTCATAAATTTCATATGCGGGAATCACGTCAACATTTATTGATTGCGATGCTGATGCACCGCAATCGCTTAAAACGCTCACACTAATAGTTCCAGCACTGCTTCCTGGAATAACATCAATTGTATTTGTGGAACTTGAACCACTCCACCCACTTGGGAGCGACCAGATATAATTACTAATATTTGGATTACTTTCAACACTATAAGTTGAAACACTTCCTACACAGACATTCGTTTCTCCAACAATTGGATTTAAGTCATCAATTGCACAAACTACAGGGAACAGTGCAGGCATACTAGCAAAATCATAGCTAGGAAGAACATCATTATACAAAACCCAATTATCAAAGTACGGGTGAAATAAAAATGAATTTTCTCTACCGAATATTAAGTCTGCAACTTCTAAACTAGAGCCATATACTCCTATTGTATCTCCAAGCTCAGTACAATTACTTGCATCGAAAATAATACTAAAATTTTCATTCTCTGATATTTGTATTGGTGCCGGGAAATCAACTCTAATAAACCCCTGTTCACCATTTACAGTTGTATCAACATCATTGATGTTAAATGTTGTTGATGAAATTATATTGCCTGGACAAATTATATCGTAAGTAGTGCCACTTACGTCATAAATACTTGTTCCATCAATTTTTGCCAATTTTATTTCAATATCACATCCAAATTCAGACAGAACTTCAATATCAGAAATTCCAATTATAACACCAATAACGCCAATTGTATTCGAAAAATCATTTATGTAACCTTGAGCAAATGTGTTAAGATTATCACTATTATCTGTTCCAAAAACAAAACCTCCATTAGACCAAGGGATACTATATAATCCACTTGTATAATTGAAATATTCTTCCCAGGCAATTGTATCTTGTATTATAGATATTGATTTATCATAATTGCTCAGATTATTGTGGTATTCTCTATACTGTAGGGAATATGAACAATTTAAACCATTTTGGGAATACAGTAAAAAACTATTGATTACAATAAAACCAACAAAAAACAACTTTCTCATACGTTTTAACATTTTAAATAAATAATATTACACAACATTTTTTTTACACAATGCTCTTTTCAATACTTTAATTATGTTCAGAAAGCTACCGATGACGTCAAAAATTCAATATTTGAACGATTTTAATAATCTCAATTGGCTATTAATCTCTTGACAGAAGCTCCTTTATCTGAATAGAACCTCACAACATAACTTCCCGCAGCCAATCCACTTACATCAATTGTTCTGCAATTGCTTTCTTTTATAACTACTTGCCCCAATACATTTACAATCTCAACTTCGAATTCGTTGTAAGGAGTTATAATATTTATTGTTTCGTTGGCGGGGTTTGGGAAAATCACAAGCTCATCAAATTTAACTTCAGGTTCATTTCCAGTATATCCATCAGGATAAACACTATTTCCATCAATAATAAAATTAACATTATAATAC
>RZYX01000146.1 GCA_009930155.1 Clostridia bacterium
CTGCAACTTTCATACACCACTTCATCATCTTCCTCGCTTTCAATTATGCAGATAAGTTATGATGCGTCGGCGTCATATGGTGACAAATGGAATTCATATAATGATTCGGGAGCAATTTTGCAAAGCGACGGCTCTTTAGTTGTTCAAAAAATAAGCGGACAAGACACGTATAAAATTAACACAGGGAACAAATATTCATATAGCAAGTCTTACTTCTTTTCTCTAATTGTGGGCAGTGAAACGCTTAATGGTTCGCAATTTTTGGTGACTGTGAATGTTTTAAATTCCGCTGGCGAAATCATCAGCACAAATCAAATATCGGTAATTTCTCTCGCTCAACCTGTGATTGAACTTGCTTTTGATAACAGTTTAAAGGGAAGTGACGGCAAATATTACTTGCCATACAACACTTCAAACGAACTAGATGTTAGCCTTGTCAATTTTTCTGGCAAAGTGAACTTTTTGATTGAAAATGTGACAAACTATGAACTGACGACCGCTGTGGAAGAAACACTTTTGCCTGTTTATAAAAATGGTAAATATTATTTGACAACTCTAATATATAAAGGCGACGGCGATGATGTGCATGACCCATATATTATTGGAAACGAATTTGTTCTCACTGCACAAGTCGACGACGGGCAAAATGTCTATAACTACACTTTGAATTTTGTAATAACTCTTTTTACTGTGACAAACATTGAAGTTCAAGATGCTTTGGACGGCACTCTAACACTTCAAACTTCGACAACAATTCCACTCAAAGTGAATGTTGAAGCACAATTTGACAGTTCTATCACGTCAAGCACAGACAACTGGTATTCTTTGTGGTATCAAAATAATTCGAGTAATTCAAATGATAAACTCTATCAAAACATTAACGCATCGGGATATGAAGTTGAGGAATATTTCCAAAACTATATAACAAATTTGAAGGAGAAAATTGCAAAAGCAACATATAACACTTCTTCCTCTTCAATTTCAGGTGTTTTCTCATATGTTTCGGACAGTGACATTCAAACATATTTGACGGCTGACACAACCTATAATGATGATATTTTCCGAGTGGAGAATTATAAAAATCTCTTTGCTGTTGTTGGGCTTAGAGTGAACAAGCCATCTTCTTTAAGATATAATGTAAAACTATCTTATTATGTCACAGCATCGGTTGGCACAGGAATGCCAAATGTTGAAAACTACAACAGTGACGTGTCAACAAGTTATAAACACACTTTTAGTTTCACAAATAATTTCAATTTGACTTTTGTCTTTAAAACAGACCTCATCAATTATATTCCAATCTCAAATGCAGAGGATTTTATGAATATGGAAGAGGGAAAGGATTATCGACTTGTAAAGGATATTGAACTCTCAAACTACACTCCTTTTTCTGCAACTTTCTCGTCTTTTGACGGAAATAATCACAAAATTTATATCACAAGTTTCAGTTATTCATCAAACACCACTTCGTCTTGCAACCTTGGACTTTTCTCTGATGTCTCAAAGGATAGTTTAATCATTAATACAACTGTGCATTACACAAATAAAATTCAGACAGTCGACGGAGAAATTATTCCAAGTTCAATCCCCCTTCAAATTAGTTTCTATCAAACTCAAGCAGTTATATTCGGAGGAATAGCCTGCGTTAACAATGGAGTTTTGTCCAATTGTGTAGTGAAAGGTGGCGTCAGCATCAGTTTGGACGTGGACTTGACGGGCGAAAATGCAAACACCGTCGAGACCGAGAAAAATGGTGGACTTGTCACCACAAATTCTTCCACGGGATATATCACAAACTCAAAAGTTCAAAATTTCTCTCTAATTTGCTATGGACAAACAGGCGGATTTGTGTGTAACAATTTGGGAAAAATCGTGGCTTCATATTTTGATGAGAGTTCAATCAGCAACTTATCAAGCGACAATTTGGGCGGGTTTGCTTATTCGAACTCATCTTCAGGGGAAATTTTTGAATGTTTCTCGCAAGGTGTTAGGAGTGATTCCGACAGAGACATCAGAAACACGGGCGACGGACTTGCTTCCTATGGCGGAGACATTGGAGGATTTATCTACAAAAACGAGGGAGAGATAAGCGACTGTTATTCCAACATCAAAACATCTTCTTCCAGTTCTATGGCAGGTTTTTTCTTTGTCGACACTGAAAGTAGCGTCATCTCAAGATGTTATTCAATAAGTTATAAAAATCCAGATGACAATAACACCACGGCTTTCCCATTTGCAGGCCCACTTTCTTCTTCATTTGAGCCAAGGATTGAAGTGAAGGGAATACTTAACAATTGCTTCTATCTCACAAGTTCGGAAACATGGAGAGAAACGGGATTTTACATTCAAAACAGCACTAATTTATCGCAAACGCCAGCCACAAAAAAGGCAGTGGCACTCAGTTTTGACAATTTTGCCACACACACCAGTTTCACAAACTATGATTTGTCACTTGTCTATTCAACTTCTGAATATATCGATTCGACTTTGTCGAAAGTCCACACATATAATTATGTCGACGGCTACACTTGGGTTATCATCGAAGGAAAACCTGTTCTTGTTAACACTTTAATAAACACCGTGAGTGAAAAAGAATATATAGGAAAAACAAAAAATTATTCCTCTACATACAGTTATTTTGACATCACAAGTCAAACAGTCACAGCAGGGACTAACAATCAAATTTCAAATAGTAAGACAAAAACAATATACTATGGAGTTGACGTTATGAACTTAACTTCATATGAGATTTATTCCATCACCATAGACACTACTTTAAAGACTTTAACTTATGAGTTCGCAAAAAGGGGCAACCTTGAAAAAATGAACATATATTATGATATTTCACAGGGAACAGAAAACGCGACTCTTATCTGTGCAGAAATTGGCGATGAAGAAAAGCAAATCCTTGACGTTGAAACGCAAGATGAGCAAAGTGTTACAAGCGACGAAAACTTCCGTGCAAACGACACTATTGTCATCACTTATAACGGAAATGGCGAAATTGTTGAGATAACATACAAAGTGCTTGAAAATGCCAGTTATAGTTACACTTCAAATGTTTCAGGCGTCTGCGACATTCAAGGCACACGCACAAACCCATATTTAATCTATGATTACAGCACTTTTAGCAATCTTTTAAGCAAAGACACATCTCAAAAATTTTATAGAATTGTTAAAGATGTTGATCTTAACAAAAGTTTTGTCTCCACAGTTCACTCGTCATTCCAAGGTGTTTTGCAAGGCAACTATATGACGATAGAAAACATCTCTCTTTCTTATCTAAACAGCAATATCGTGGAAGGCTTCGACACAACCAGTTTTGGACTTTTTGCATCAATAACAACTGTGGCAGACGAAAAATTAAGCAGTGGCGAAACTTTTGACACCGTCATTTCAAATCTTAATCTTCAAGTGGACCAAGTCCTCTCGAATGCTCATAAATTTGTGGGGGCTTTGGCAGGAAGAATTGGACCTTCCACCTATACCGTCACAGATGACACAACTGGAGAAGAAGTTGTTGTCGAGAGTCAAAATTCAAATCAAAAGATTTTCTTAAACAACATCAGTGTTGCTGGATTAAATACAAACTCCGGATATATCTATGGCAAAAACGCTGTTGGCGGACTTGTTGGCATTGCCACAGGCAAGGTGATTATTAAAGATATTACTTTAGACATTATTAAAGAGCAATATAAACTATTGCCAAAGAAATATGAACCTATTTTCAAATCTTGAGTATCACTTGGTAAAAATTCTATTTCAACAATTCCATTAACTGGATCTTCTAGTAAACTACAGTCTACTATTTTTTGAATTTCTGCTTGGTCATCAGGGATAGTAAATTTTCTTTTTACAGTAAAATATAAAGTTTCTTCACTTAAATCTATTGGAACCTTATCATATTGATATCTTAAAGTAAATAAAATTTTCTTATTTTTCCCTTTAAAAATTTCTATTTCATTCGTCATAGCTATTTCATATAGGTATTACTTATAAATTTGTTGTTTTAACAATCAAAAACTTGTTGAAATATTCTATAT
>RZYX01000038.1 GCA_009930155.1 Clostridia bacterium
CCACTGATGGGCACACCTTCAAGACTTTCGATACCGATGATGTTTGGAGCAACTTTTCCATAAACTTTACTTGACGGAACAACCTCTGGAAGCATACTCATAGGTATTCCGATTTGTTCACAAAGAAATTTGTCCCAACAAAGATTATCAACATCAAAGAGCATTGTACGAGATGCATTTGAATAGTCAGAAACATGAACAGCTTTTTCTGGGCATGAAGCGCCACCAGTTAAATTCCATATAAGCCATGTCTCAACAGTACCAAAAAGAAGTTTGCCTTGCTCTGCAAGTTCTATTGCACCAGGAACTTTTTCAAGAATCCATCTGATTTTTGTTGCAGAGAAATAAGCATCAATAACAAGACCTGTTTTAACTCTTATATATTCATCAAGACCTTCATTTTTAAGCCTTTCACACATCTCGGCAGTTCTACGACATTGCCAAACAATAGCATTGTATATTGGTTTTCCAGTTTCTTTATTCCAAACAATGGTTGTTTCACGCTGATTTGTAATACCGATACATGCAATATCTTTAGGGTTTACAACTTGCGATGCCATAACAGCAGATATTGATTGAAATTGGCTATAAAGAATTTCCATTGGGTCATGCTCAACCCAACCTGCCTCAGGATAAATTTGCGTAAATTCATTTTGTGCTTTTCCAATGACAAAACCTTTTTTGTCAAAAACTATTGCCCTGGAGCTGGTAGTTCCCTGATCGAGTGATAAAACATAAGGTCCCACTTTTTGTCCTCCTCTATGTAACTTTTAATAATTAACATAATAATTTATATTTAGATAATTTATCCAAAAATAGTAAATTTATACAATATAAAAAGCATAAAAAACTCATTCTTAATTACTTATAGTACAACCTTTAACACAATGGTGTCAATAAGCAAACACAACAACAAAGTAAATTTAACGCTTATATATAAAATACGAGCGTTAACAAATCATATAAATGTAACAATGCATAAAAAACCGTAAAATGCAATAAAAACAAGTATAAATATTAGATTTCAAAGCAATTTCAATTGTGCAAGTTTCACAAGCTTTTAAATTCCATTTTTTAAAAAAGAATAATTCAATTAAAAAATAGTTAAAAAATTAACAAAAATTTTTTTAAAAAAAACACAAAGCAAAAACACACGGTGAATTTGCGACACTAACATAAAAAAATAAACACCAAAACATAAAAAATATGTTGATAATCAACAAATTATATTTGCGGGTTTTTTGCCAATTAATTAAATATTATTAAAATTTAATTGTTAATAATATTTAGTAGCGGTAAGTTAGAGTTCGTATATTATAAAAATAACATAACAAATTACTTCTTTTCTGGCTCGGAAGTAGTCGCATTTAATTCAAGATTATCTGGGGGGCATTTTACTAAATAAATTCTTACTGCAAAGAGAATTGAAAGTGTTAAAACTCCAATCAACATTTCTGTGGCACTGCTATTGTATATCAATGTTTTTCTGGCAATGGCATAAATCATTACTTCTATAACATTGTTTGGATTATGTCTGATTAACATAATCGCCAACTCTAAAGCTATAATAAGTAGTAGTAGATATGACAATAATTGTTGAAAGTTGTCGTAATTAATTAATTGGTCAATTAGAGAAGAATCACTTATAAAGTCAATTATCATATAGATGCTGGCAATTACTACAGAAAGAATTAGCATGCATGATAGAAATATTTCAATCGCTCTAATGGCAAAAGAAATTCGAACAGAAAACCTGTCATAAAATGCAGATTTTTTTT
This sequence comes from Clostridia bacterium, assembly GCA_009930155.1. The sequence goes on from RZYX01000038.1 coordinate 1,779, forward strand.
TGTTAAGTTCAGATAAACTTTTAGGTGGCTTCATATATCGGCTTCCTTTCTTAAAAAAATTTATTAATAATATTAATAATAACATATATTGTAAAAATTTTCACTGCTTTTTATTTATAAATTAAGTTATTTGCAAATTTATATATCTATGAATTAGTTCTTTTATATCATTTTATAATAAAAGTTAAGCTTTTAGCACTTATAAATATTAAGTAGAAAGATTACTAACTATAAAAAATAAAGCAGCGCCCAAAAGAGGGAACTGCTTTACTTATTAAGCTTAATAAACTGATTAAAAATATGATATCAAGTTTGTATATATTTTTATCAATTATTTATTTTCTTCAACTACTTGAGTGTAAGCTTTTGTATCTGTATATATTTCATCTTTAAGTGGATTGAGTTTATTTTTAAAGATTTTTCTGAACTGATAAATTGCAAGAGCTGCATTCGCAAGCAAGGAAATCAAGCTAACAACAAAGAATGCTTTAGGATTATGAGTTGTAGGCATAGGCGATAAACGGTCTGCAAATTGAGGAACAGTCATAACGAACATAATCCACAATGCAAGCGTTTGGGCACGATGCTGTAACCATGCACCTTTCTTGATGAAGAAGGTAGGTATAGTACAAGAAAGTAACAATGCCAAACCGCAGTAAGCTGAATGGTCAGATATGCAGTTGTAAGTGTATGCAAAGTTCCATAAATCATAGCAGATAATCCAAGCCCAAATCATATCAGGCCAAATCATATCTTTTGTTTTGTCTTTAGAGATAAATATACCAAGCCAACCACAAATAGTAAGTATGTTAAGAATACCAGCGATACCGTTCATTATGTTCCATGAACCAGACATTACCCAGAGGTTGTTTATTCTTTCTCCGCCCCATGCGCCATAAGAAAAGCACTGGAAATCACGGAAGGCTGCTTCAAGAATGTTAAATGCTAAAATAAAGGCAGGAAGAGCCAATGCCCATTTCTTTTTAGCAAGTTTTGGAATATAGCGAAGGCACATAAACCAAACGCATCCCGTGAGAGCCGAATAAGTTTTTACCCAGTTAAACCAGTTTCCTGTGCCATATTCATTACCTGGCGCAGCAGTTGTTGGCCAAACAAAGATAGTTAAAACTATTGGCACAATTATGAATAGTACGACTCCGCCCCATTTTGTAGAACGGCCAAGCTCATTGAAAGCCATTAGAGCAAATAATACGCAGAACCAAATTGCCCATAAAATAAAATTTGGCATAATAAAATGCCTATTAGACACAATCCATTAATATATGAATAGTTTATGAATTAGTGCATTTTGATTATACTGCACAAATATTATCTTGTCAATTAATTAACAGACATTAGAGCATATTAAAATTAAATATTTTTTACTAATATTATTTTAGGGAGAACCGAAAACAATAAAGGCCATTGATTGTTGCGATATTATAGTATATAATCATAGAATAAAACTATGCCGAAGGTGATTTTATGACACTCCAGCAATTAAAATATATCATTAAAATTGTTGAATGCGGGTCTATTACGGAAGCCGCTAAACAACTTTTTATTACACAACCTAGTTTGTCTACAGCTGTTAAAGAACTTGAAAAAGAAATGGGAATAGATATATTTTATCGCACAACAAAAGGCATATCTTTATCTATTGATGGCACTGAATTTCTTTCGTATGCACGCCAAATTATAGAACAAACAGAGCTTATGGAACAACGATATATGGGTAAAAAGCCTTCAAAACAGCTTTGCTCAATTTCCACCCAGCATTATGCGTTTGCTGTAAATGCTTTTGTTGAATTAATTTTAGGGTTAGATGTAGATGAGTATGAATTTACACTTCGTGAAACAAGAACATATGAGATTATAGAAGATGTTAAGAATTTACGCAGTGAAATTGGAATTATATATTTTAGTGGTTTCAATGAAAAAATTCTAAATAAAATACTTAAAGAAAATCACTTAGAATTTAGTCTTCTTTTTGAGGCTACTCCGCATGTTTTTGTCAGCTCAAAGCATCCTTTTGCGAAGAATGAATTTGTTACACTTAAAGACTTGGATAATTATCCATTTCTTGCATTTGAACAAGGTGAATACAATTCGTTCTATTTTTCAGAAGAGATTCTTAGCACTGTTCCTCGAAAAAAAACAATACATGTAAGTGACCGTGCAACTCTTTTTAATCTTTTGATTGGATTAAATGGATATACTATTTGCTCTGGCGTTTTGAGTAGCGACTTAAATGGAGATAATATTATTTCTGTGCCACTTGTAACAGATGAGCGAATGCGTATCGGTTGGATTGAAAATAAAAAATCACATCTTAGTTCACTAGCTATTGATTATATTGAAAACTTGAAAAAATCGATTAGTGAATATGCAATAATATAGAGTAAAAATAATGCCTCTGCTTTGAGTTAAGCAGAGGCATTTTATTATGCAGTAATTAAGGTGCTTGTTGCTTCATAGATTTTATGTGCAATGTATGGGTTGTTCATTGTGTACAGGTGGATACCGTCAACTCCCTGAGCAATCAAGTCAACTATCTGGTCAACAGCATAAGCAATTCCTGCATCCCTCATTGCTTCAGGGTTATTTTCGTATTTATTCATAATAGATATGAACTTTTTTGGTAAGTCAACTCCACACAGGGTAACCATTCGCTCAATTTGCTTTTTGTTTACAACAGGCATTATGCCCGCTTGAATAGGAACAGTAATACCTGCAATGGCGACTCGCTCCCTGAATGAATAAAAGTGGTTGTTATCAAAAAATAATTGTGTTATTAGTTGATTTGCACCAGCGTCAACTTTTCTTTTTAGGTTACGAACATCTTCAACAATTGAGGAACATTCGATATGACCTTCAGGGTAGCAAGCTCCTATGATATTAAAATCCCCGTTATCCTTTATAAATGAAACAAGGTCGCTTGCATATTTAAAATCGGTTTTTGGGGCAAAACTAGGGCTTATATCTCCTCTGAGTGCAAGTATGTTTTCGATACCCTCACTTTTAAAGTCTTTAAGCATTGCAAGAACTTCGTTTTTTGTAAGGTTTATGCACGGAAGATGAGCTACACTTTCGATGCCATAGTTGTTTTTAACTGCTGAGGATATTTTCAAAGTGTCTTTGTTGCTTTCACTTCCACCTGCACCATATGTAACGCTAATAAAATCTGGATTGAGACCTTTTAACTCATTAACTGTATCAAAAATTGTGCTTACAGAGCCTGTTCGCTTAGGCGGAAATATTTCAAAGGACAAAACCTTTTTTGTTTTAAATAAATCACATGTTTTCATATTAATCTTACCTTTCGGTTTTAACTATTATATAATGTTACCATAAAGATTTATACATAGTGTAATACTTGTTAGTTATCATCAGCCATAGCATTTAACTATGTGCATATATTAGTTGTAATCCTAATAATTACAATATACCCCAAAACAACAAATCAGTTGACATTTTCTAAAGGACAGTATAATATATTAGAGGACATGTCTTGAAGGCATGAATCAGGGCAGAAGCCTTGTTGTTATACTGCAAAGCGCAGTGATTTTATAAGTAGTTAGCATACCTGATATGCTACTAAAATGCTAAAGTTAAAAGTACCAAGAAGGTATGAATTTATGCAGTAGCATATTCATAATTTCTTGGTTTTTTTGTGCGTAAAAACAGAATTTAGGAGGCAAAACATGATTGACGAAAAACAAATGTGGGAGCGATGTGCAAACTTTCACGGGCATGTGTGTGGAGGATTAACGATTGGGTATAAGGCTGCACTTTATGCAATTAAATTACTTGATTTAACTTTTTCTGAAGATGAAGATATAGTGTGTATTTCTGAAAATGATGCATGCGGAGTTGATGCAATTCAAGTCATACTCGGATGTAGCGTTGGCAAAGGCAACTTGTTGTTCCATATGAGGGGAAAGCAGGCTTTTTCTTTTATAAACAGGGATAGTGGCAAATCAGTTCGTTTGGTTTTAAAAGACAGACCCAAAGGTATGACTAGGGAAGAATCGTTTAATTATATGCAAGAAAAATCACCAGAGGAGCTATTTGATATTACTGATGTAAAAGTTCAAATACCTGAGCGAGCAAAGATTTTTGATTCGATTAAGTGCGAACTCTGTGGAGAAATAACCTCTGAAAATATGATTAGGCTACAAGAGGGAAAACGGGTATGCCTAGATTGCTATTTGAACTATAACAGATTTGACATATAGGTTTAATAACTATAAAAGTGTCTTATACTTAAAAATTATAAAGACTAAATAATGTAATGGGGATTAAAATGAAAAAGAAAATCAATGGCTTTTTAGTTTTAATAATGACTGTAATTATAATAGTGTCGTCTTTCGCTGGGTGCGGAAAAAGAGGGCTGAATTCTGACACAAAGGATAATGAAGAATCCGATTCAAAAACTCGAATTGTAGTAGATGCATTAAAAAGAGAAGTAGAGATACCAGAAAAAGTAGAGCGTGTTGTACCTTTGGCGAATGCACTAAGAATGATGTGTTATGCACAGGCACAGGACATGGTTGTTGGAGTAGAAAAGGACGAAAAAGAGAAGACTTTGATAAAGGCTTACAACTGGGTGAATTATGATTCTTGGAAAGACTTGCCAGAAGTTGGCGAAGGCGGAAGTGGCGGGTACACTCCTTATGCAGAAGAAATTATAAAAGCAAATCCAGATGTTATAATTTGTGCCTATGCAAAGGATGATGCCGAAAAATTACAGGAGAAAACAGGCATTCCCGTAGTTTCTATAAATTCAGGTAATTTGTTTGAAGATGATTACGATGAGTCGTTAAGGATTATAGGAGAGGTATGTAATAAAGAAGAACGCTGTGAAGAAGTTATTGACTATATAAATGCAATTAAAGTTGATTTGGATACCAGAACAAAAGACATAAAGGATGAAGATAAGCCGTCGGTATATTGTGGTGCAGTATCCTTTATGGGTGGACATGGTATTGAGGGTACATATCAAAACTTTCCTCCATTTATAGCGATTAATGCTAAAACTGTATATGAATCAAAGGATAAAATTTCACAAGGGGTTGTTGTTGACTCTGAATCAATTTTAGAAATGAACCCGGATATTATTTTTCTTGACCCGAACAACTTAAATCTTGTTAACGAAAACTATAAAAACAATGCTGATTTTTACAATTCATTAAATGCTGTAAAAAAAGGTGAAGTATATACAATGCTTGGCTATAATTGGTATTACACAAATGTAGAAATTGCTTTGGCAGATTGTTATTATGCAGCGTCTGTCGTTTATCCACAGCAATTTTCTGATGTAGATCCAGTTCAAAAAGCCAAAGAAATCTTTTCATTTATGCTAGATTCTTCTGATTATTACCAGCAGTTAGAAAAAGAAGGTTTTGGTTTTGGAAAAATAACGATTGGAGAATAGGCAATGCAAAAATCGTTGGGTACTAAGTCAAACTATGAGTCTGCCTCAAAGAAAAAAATAGTTTTTATCGTTGCTCTTTTCATTTTTATGATTGGTGTAGTTCTTGTTGCAATAAGTGCGGGTTCTTCTGGAATTTCGTTTGCGGATGTAATAAAAACATTGATAGGAATGGGAACAAAAAAGTCAGAAATTATAGTATTTGATATAAGGCTTCCACGAATTTATACAGCGATGTTAGCAGGAGCAATACTTGCAATGGCTGGTGCGGTTATGCAAAGTATTTTACGCAACCCACTTGCATCAGCTTCAACTTTGGGCGTATCACAAGGTGCTGCATTTGGTGCAACTGTGGCGATTATTGCATTTGGAGCGGGCACACAGAACTCTACAGCTGCAGCAAATGCAGTGTCTATCAATAATCCATACATAGTAACAATGTGTGCATTTATAGGAGGTTCAATTTCGGCGGCAGTGGTTTTGCTGCTATCTAGAGTCAAAAAAATTGGGCCAGAAGCATTGGTTTTATCGGGAGTTGCACTTAGTGCTATGTTTTCTGGTGGAACAACTTTGATGCAATATTTTGCAGATGATGTTCAGGTGGCGGCAGTAGTGTTTTGGACCTTTGGAGATTTAGGGCGAACTAACATGAGAGAGATAACGATACTACTCGTTGTTTTTGTAGCAGTGTTTGTCTATTTTATGTTTAATCGCTGGAATTACAATGCACTGAATAGTGGGCATCATACCGCAAAGAGCTTGGGCGTAAATGTTGATTTTATAATTTTATTCAGTATGATTATTGCATCTCTTGCATCGGCAGCGGCAGTTGCGTTAGTTGGAATTATCAGCTTTATAGGTCTTGTTGCACCACATTTGCTAAGAATGTTTATCGGAAACGACTATCGCTATTTGATTCCTGCTTCGGCTGTGGCAGGTGCGGTTCTTTTGCTATTGGCGGACACACTTGCAAGAGTGATTGTATCACCTGTTATCTTGCCTATTGGAGCAATTACAAGTTTTATTGGCGGACCGATGTTTTTATATTTGCTCTTTAAGGGAGAATCAAAGCATGATTGAAATTAAAAATATATCTTTTGCTTATGACTCTAAAAAAATTATAGATGAAATTTCTTTTGATATTGAAGACAATCAATTTATTGCAATTTTGGGTAACAATGGTGCGGGAAAAAGCACATTGTTAAAATGTATAAATGGAATATATCACACTAAAGGTGGTGCGGTATATGTGTCGGGAGAAGAAACGCTATCAATGCATAGGAGAGAGGCTGCAAAGCGAGTTGCATATGTGGCTCAAAAAAACGAGAGTTCAAGGGTTACGGTTTTTGACATTGTGCTTTTAGGTAGAAAACCATATATTAAATGGGATGCTACAGATGACGATATAGAAATTGTAAAAAATATTATTAGGCAAATGGAGCTTGAGAATATTCAGCTTAGATATATCGATGAAATAAGTGGCGGAGAATTGCAAAAGGTTATGCTTGCCAGAGCGTTGGCACAGCAACCAAAGTTTCTTTTATTGGACGAGCCTACAAGCAGTTTAGATCCAAGAAATCAATATGAAGTATTGCGAAGCATACGCAAAATCGCAAAAGAGTGGGGAATAGCTGTTGCAATTGTTATACACGACTTGAACCTTGCACTTCGTTATTGTGACAAATATCTGTTGCTTAAGGATGGGAACATCTTTTCCTATGGCGGGGTGGAAACTATGACGCCTGAATGTTTGGAAATAGTATATAATATGCCTATTGAAATTCAGGATTATCATGGGATAAAAGTAGCAATTCCTATCCCTGAAGATGATTTTGAAGGAGGAAAAGAATTTTGAACTTAGAGGAAATACGAGACAAATGGGTTTCAAAAAATGATGATTCTAAAGCGGCAATGGCTATGTGGGATTCACAGGCACAGGCGCAATGTTATCATCAAATTCCATCGTTTGACAACAATCAATTCCTTATGCTTATGGAGAGCCGTGGAATGCTAAAGCAATCTTATGATGTTTTAGATATTGGGTGTGGTGCAGGAATTTACTCTATTGCAATTGCAGATCGAGTTAAAAATGTAACGGGTGTTGATATTTCGTCTAAAATGATTGAGCATGGTAAAAACAAGGCTTTAGAATTAAAGCTAGACAATGTCAATTTGTTTCAGGCGGACTGGAAAAATTTCTCTTTGGAGGACAATGGATATGATTCGCATTTTGATTTAGTGTTTGCACACATGACTCCAGCTGTGTCATGTGCAGCAACATTAGAGAAAATGAATGCCGCCAGCAAACATTATTGCATTTTGTGTAAACCAACAAGGCGTAATGATCCAGTCTATTTTGAAGTTGAGAGGATTATGGGGATTGAGCATGTGGGTGAAATATTTGACGAGACGATAATTAACACCTTTTCAATGCTGTGGCAGTTAGGTTACTTTCCTGAATTTGCCTACGAAAATCAGGTGTGGAACATAAATAGAACTTATGAGGAAGCTTGTCAATTTTATATTAATCGTGCTAAGCAAATAAAAACATTGAATGATAGTGACATAGACAAAGCAAAGGACTACTTAAAATCCATAGAAAAAGATGGCATAATATCAGAGTGCATAAACACAGTAATAACAACAATATCTTGGGAAAAATAACAAGCTATTAAGTTGGGCAACAAAAATAAAAGAATGCAGACAAAATTGCCTGCATTCTAAGGTAGCTGGTAAACAGCATAAATTTAATGTTACCTTTTAAGTACTCCGTTTTCCAAAAGGTCAACCATGGTTTGAAAGTACTTGCCTATATTGGGGTTTTCTTGACGGATATATGTTTCAATAATAAATATTTTGTATATATTGAAAAGCACTACTGCCGTATCTTGTGCGTTAATATTTTGGAAAACACCTTTTTTGATACCGTCATCTAATATGTCACGAATATATTTTATAGCACAGTTGTTAAATTTTTCAAGGGGGCTATATGTTGAAAACATTGGAAATATTGAAGGGTCATTCTTTAAAATATCGCAAAGTATAGTGTCTTGTGATAAATATTCTGAGCCTATTCTAAATGAGATACGAAGTTTTTCAGCTGGATCATAAACTTCTTTAACTGTGTCAAAAATTTTTAATTGCCATTTTGATATTGCGTAGCCTACACAATCTTGATACAGGGATTTTTTGCTGTCAGCATAAGAATAAATGTTGCTGTTGCTCATATTAAGCTTGTTTGCAATATCTTCAAGCGTTGTTTTTTTATATCCATATTGAGCAAAAAGTTTAAGTGCAGTTTCGTAAATTAACTCGTTGTCTTTTTTTCTTTTCATAAAATACCAAGCCTATCAATTGATTTTGTTATAATAGAATCATATCACTGTCTTCTTTTTCTGTCAATGAACAAAAAGCTTTGCACATCTAGCTGGGTGTGTAAAGCTTTTTTGTTCGTATTTGGTTTTATTTGTTTAGCAGATATATCATAAAATTAAGATATCCTGCAAAGGTTACCCAAAGAAGATATGGGATTTGCAGATATGCAGCTTTTTCGTTTGCTTTTTTCATTTCTAAAATCATTAGTAGAATAAATACCCAAAGCAAAACAAGCCAAACAAAAGAGAATAAATATGTTTCAAGATTAAAGAATAATATAGGCCATAAAAAGTTTATAGCTAGCTGAATAAAATAATAATAAAGTGCTGGTTTGCGGTTAGGAGAATTTGAGATAAAAATAAGGTAAGCCGAGATTCCCATAAGAGCGAATAGAATTGTCCAAACAACTGGAAAAACCCAGCCAGCAGGTGATAGGGTAGGTCTAACAAGTTCCCCGTAGGTTTGCATACTGTCTTTTGAAACAAGCCCAGCGAGAGCACCAACACCTAAGCTTAGCGCAAGACTACATATAAGTGGTTTACATTTAATTATCATAAATTCACCGCCATTAGTTTTGTTGTTTATATAGTGTGCTTAATGAGGCTTTGATTTATGAGCTATATCATGTTCTTTTTTGTTATAAAGATGAGAAATTGCTACTGCATAATAAATTGCATTAATAAAAACAAAATACGGTCAAGAGAAAATCTCTTGACCGTAAAGTTGAACTAAAGCTTATTTGCTAGGATCATAAAGGTCTTTAAGCTTAAGAAGATGTTGATATTTAGCTTTTGCATTTTCTGATGACTTGTCAAACAAAGCGTCTGCCTTGTCAGGGAATGCACGCTTGAGGGAAGAGTAACGAACCTCATTAAGGATAAAGTCCTTGTAATTCTCTGTTGGCTCTTTGCTGTCAAGAGAGAATGGGTTTTTGCCCTGCTCTACAAGAGATGGATTGAAGCGGAAGTTATGCCAGTAACCTGACTTAACAGCTGCAGCTTCTTCTTTCATTGAAACGCCCATACCACCCTTAATGCCGTGGTTAATACATGGAGCGTAAGCAATGATGATTGATGGGCCGTTATAGCTTTCAGCCTCTCTGAATGCCTTGAGACACTGATTGTAGTCAGCACCCATAGCAACCTGAGCAACATAAACATAACCATAGCTCATTGCAATTTGTGCAAGGTCTTTCTTCTTAACAACTTTACCGCCTGCTGCAAACTGAGCAACAGCACCGGTAGGTGTTGACTTAGATGCTTGTCCGCCTGTGTTTGAATAAACTTCTGTATCAAATACAAGAATGTTTACATTCTCGTTTTGAGCAAGAACATGGTCAAGTCCGCCAAAGCCAATATCGTAAGCCCAACCGTCTCCACCAAAAATCCATTGGGATTTCTTTGAAAGGTAATCAGAATCTTCGATAAGTTCTTTGATAGCATTCTGGCAGCAATCAGCTTGTGCTGGTGCTTTTTTAAGCTCTGCTTTAAATATTTCTGCAGCAGCCTTATTCTTTGAACCATCTTCAAAAGTTTCAAGCCATGTATTTGCGGCAGTTTTAAGCTCAGCGCTTGCACTGTCACATTCAGCAATAACAGTTGCCTTTTCTAAAAGTCTTGCCCTGATTTGCTTGTTTGCAAGCATCATGCCGAAACCGAACTCTGCATTATCTTCAAACAGTGAGTTAGACCATGCAGGACCTTCACCGTTTTTGTTGATTGTGTAAGGTGTACTTGGCGCAGAACCGCCCCAGATTGAAGAACAGCCTGTTGCGTTTGCAATATACATTCTGTCACCATAAAGCTGTGTAACAAGCTTTGCATAAGGAGTTTCTCCACAGCCTGCACAAGCACCTGAATACTCAAGGAGAGGAGTAAGGAACTGTGAGCCCTTTACTGTGTCTGATGAGAATTTAGCAAGAACTGCTTCTTTTGCTGGAAGCTTTTGTGCATAGTCAAATACATCTTGTTGACCAAGCTGGGATTCAAGAGGCTTCATTACAAGAGCCTTTGCACCCTTTCTGCCAGGGCAAACTTGTGCACAAGAGCCGCAGCCTGTGCAATCAAGAGCAGAGATTGTAATAGCAAACTCATGACCATCAACGCCGTTAAGTTTAATTGATTTTGTGCCCTCTGGAGCATTTGCTTTTTCTTCCTCTGTCATAGCGATAGGACGGATAACACCATGAGGACAAACATATGAGCAGAAGTTACACTGGATGCAGTTTTCAAAATCCCACTCAGGAATATCAACTGCTATGCCTCTTTTTTCGAATGCAGCTGAGCCCTGTGGGAAAGTACCGTCAGCCATGCCAACAAATGTTGAAACAGGAATCTTGTCGCCCTGTTGTGCATTTGCTGGATTAAGAATTTTAGTAACGAAATCTGCAATATCTTTACGTCCAATTTCTTTTGCGTTTTTCTTATCAGAATCAACAGCAGTAGCCCAATCACTTGGAACTTCAACCTTATGAGCGCCAGTAACACCACGCTCAATAGCGGAGTGGTTCATTGCAACAATCTTTTCGCCCTTTTTGCCGTATGAACGGGTTGCAGCGTCTTTCATAAGAGTTACAGCTTTTTCAGTTGGGATAATGCCTGAAAGACTAAAGAATGCAGCTTGAAGGATTGTATTAACTCTTCCGCCAAGACCGATTTCTTTAGCAATCTGAGTTGCATTTATTGTATAGAGTTTGATGTTGTTTTTTGCAATAAAGTTCTTTACAGAAGCTGGAAGCATTCCTGAAAGCTCTTCGTCAGACCAGTGGCAGTTAAGAAGGAATGTGCCGCCCTCTTTAAGGTCTTCAACCATCTCGTATTTGTCAACATAAGATGGGTTGTGGCAAGCAACAAAATCAGCTTTACTGATAAGGTATGTGGACTTAATCTGCTTTTCACCAAAACGAAGGTGAGAGATTGTAACACCACCAGATTTTTTTGAGTCATAAGCAAAGTAACCTTGTGCATACATATCAGTATTATCACCGATAATTTTGATTGAGTTCTTGTTTGCACCAACAGTACCGTCGGCACCAAGACCCCAGAATTTGCATGAAGTTGTGCCCTTTGGTGTTGTGTCAGGGATATCAGAAGTTTTGAGTGAAAGGTAAGTTACATCATCTTCAATACCAATTGTAAAGCGTTTTTTTGGTGCACTCTCATTCATGTTGTCATAAACAGGAGCAATTGTGCCTGGGTGTGTATCCTTTGAACCAAGACCGTAGCGGCCACCATATATAGGAATGTTAGAGAATTTAGAATCATTAAGAGATGCAACAACATCGAGGAACAAAGGCTCGCCGATAGCGCCTGGCTCTTTTGTACGGTCAAGAACAGAAATGCTCTTAACTGTTGATGGAATAGCATCAATAAGGTGTTTTGCAGAGAATGGGCGATAAAGGCGTACTTTGATAAGACCAACCTTTTGACCAATTGAGTTGAGGTAATCAACTGTCTCTTCAATAGTGTCGCAAGCAGAGCCCATAGCGATAATAACTCTGTCAGCATCTGGAGCACCATAGTAGTTAAAGAACTTATAGTCAGTGCCAATTCTTTTGTTAACTTCGTTCATGTACTCTTCAGTAGCTGTTAAAACATCTTCATAATAAGTGTTGCAAGCTTCACGAGCCTGGAAGAAGATGTCAGGGTTTTGAGCAGAACCTCTTAAAACAGGATGCTCTGGATTGAGTGAACGACGACGATATTCGTTAACAGCATTCCAATCAAGCATTTCGCCGAGTTCGCTAAAGTCCCAAACTTTGACTTTTTGAACTTCGTGAGAAGTACGGAATCCGTCAAAGAAATGAAGGAATGGTACACGGCTCTTTATTGTTGCAAGATGAGCAACAGCAGCAAGGTCCATAACTTCTTGAACATTTCCAGCACAAAGCATTGCATAGCCAGTTTGGCGACAAGCATAAATATCTGAATGGTCACCAAAAATATTGAGAGCGTGAGAAGCAACACAACGAGCTGAAACATGAATTACGCTAGGTAAAAGCTCACCTGCAATTTTGTACATATTAGGAATCATCAAAAGAAGTCCCTGTGATGCAGTATAAGTTGTTGTAAGAGCGCCCGCAGCGAGAGAGCCATGAACAGCACCAGCGGCACCAGCCTCTGATTGCATTTCAGCAACCTTAACAGTTTGTCCAAAAAGGTTCTTAACTCCGTTTACTGACATCTTGTCAGTTTCCTCCGCCATTACAGAAGATGGAGTAATCGGATAGATTGCCGCAACCTCTGTGAATGCGTAAGATACATGAGCGGCAGCAGTGTTGCCGTCCATTGTCTTGGTTTTTCTTGCCATAGTAAATACGCCTCCAAATATGATTAAATAGTTTTATGGGCTTTTAAAAAGTAACACATTTATATAGCGATAAACAGCTATATAAAGTAAAAGTATTACAAAATTAAAGAGCATATGGATAAATAATAACATCTTTAATATATTATGTAAACATAAAATCCTATAAATATGCATAAAAAATGAATTTAAACATAATGATTATAAAAAACTTATAATATTATATCATAATTATTCTTTTGAATTTATGATATTTGACATAATTTCACGAGTTGTATATAATGTAAAATAATTATATACAACTGATTTTCAAAATTTGAAAGGAGCAACTCCTAATATGGATGACCCAGGAGAAGGAAATATTTTTTTACAACTGATATTTTTACTTATACTTATTTTTATCAACGCTTTTTTTTCAATGTCTGAAACTGCAATAATTTCACTTAACGATAATAAGGTAGAAAAGAAGGCATATGAGGGCAACAAAAAAGCAAAGAAGATACTAAAGCTTACAAAAAAGCCAAGTGGTTTTCTTTTAGCAATTAAAATAGTTATAAACTTTATTTGTCTTTTAATTTCTGCAATAGCGGCACAAAGCTTTTTAGATAATTTGACACAGGCATTTTTGAGATTAATTCCAAATGCATCTGTGGGCGCTATGGAGGCAATATCACTTATTTTAATAACAGTGATTGTATCCTGTCTTTTACTGGTGCTGGGTGATTTTGTGCCAAGAAAAATTGCTATGCAAGTACCTGAAAAGGTAGCTTTTGCAATTGCTTCACCGCTACTTTTAATAATAAAAATCACAAAACCTACGGCAAAGTTATTTTCAGCAATAGCAAACCTTATTGTAAGGATGCTCGGTTTTGATCCTAATGCAAGTGAGGAGTCAGTTACAGAGGAAGAAATCCGTATGATGGTTGATGTTGGAGAGGAAAAGGGCGTTATTGAAAATGCTCAAAAAGAAATGATAAACAACATTTTTGAGTTTGACGATGTTTGTGTGGCAGATATTATGACACATCGTACAGATATGATTGCTGTTGATGCGGAAGACCCCTTAGCAGATGTTGTTGCGCTTGCTATTGAGCATGGTTATTCAAGAATACCCGTGTTTGAGGATGACTTTGATAATATCGTAGGTATTGCTTATATAAAAGATTTACTTAAATATGTTGGAGGCAGTTTGCCAAAAACTAAAAAGATGAAAGATATAATGCGAACAGCTTTTTATGTTCCAAAAACACTTAGTTGTGCAAAATTGTTTACAGAAATGGGCGAACGCCATGTTCAAATGGCAATCGTAGTTGATGAATACGGTGGCACAGCAGGGCTTATAACTTTGGAGGATTTGCTTGAGTCTATTGTGGGCAATATTCAAGATGAGTTTGACAATGAGGATGAGGATATTCTCAAAATTGACGAGAACACCTTTACAATAGATGGCACAACAGATATTGAAGAGGTTTCAGAAATTCTTGACGTTGAAATTCCAGAGGGCGATTATGATACTCTTGGAGGTTTTGTAATTAGCTTGCTTGGATTTTTGCCACAGGAGGGCGAATCCAATGAGGTGGACTATCAAAACATACATTTTACTGTGATGAATGTCGAGGACAGAAGAATAGGCAAGATAAGGGTTGAAATTGTTCCTAGTTTAACTCTTGAAGTTGAGGAAAAAGAATAGACTGACAAACTTTTAACAATATATATAAAAACCTCTACTGTTTAGTAGAGGTTTTTTATACACCCCTACAATTGTATCAGAACATACATACAATTGCATAAAAGCACTTGAAAATTTTTGTCAATGATGTATAATAGATGATGTTAATCGGCAAAATATTAAAAATATGATTGATAAAAAACTGGAGGTTTTCGTAATGGCAATTAAAATTGGTGTTAATGGTTTTGGCCGTATAGGTAGACTTGTTTTCCGTGCAGCAGTATCACAGCCGGAGAAGTTTGAATTGGTAGGAATAAATGATCCGTTTATCGACCTTGATTATATGGTCTATATGGTAAAGTACGATACAATGCAAGGTAAGTTTGAAGGAACAATCGAAGCAAAAGACGGCAAGCTTGTTGTTAATGGCAAAGCTATCACAGTTTTTGCAGAGAGAGATCCAGCTCAAATCAAATGGGGCGAAGTTGGCGCAGATTATGTTGTTGAAGCAACAGGCGTTTTCACAACAAAAGATAAAGCACAAGCTCACATTAATGCAGGTGCAAAGAAGGTTGTTATCTCAGCTCCAAGTAAAGATGCTCCAATGTTCGTAATGGGCGTTAACAACAAAGAGTACACAACCGACATGAATATCGTTTCAAACGCATCTTGCACAACAAACTGTCTTGCTCCTCTTACAAAGGTTATTAACGATAAATTCGGTATAGTTGAAGGACTTATGACAACAGTTCATTCAACAACAGCAACACAGAAGACTGTTGACGGACCATCATCAAAGGACTGGAGAGGCGGCAGAGCTGCTGCTGGCAACATAATTCCTTCATCAACAGGTGCAGCAAAGGCTGTTGGTAAGGTTATTCCAGAACTTAATGGCAAGCTTACAGGTATGGCTTTCCGTGTTCCTACTCTTAATGTTTCTGTTGTTGACCTTACAGTAACACTTGCAAAGTCTGCAACTTATGCAGAGATTTGCACAGCAATTAAAGATGCTTCAGAAGGCGAACTTAAGGGTATCCTTGGTTACACAGAGGACGCAGTTGTTTCTTCTGATTTCCTTGGCGATGCAAGAACATCAATCTTTGATGCAAAAGCAGGTATTGCACTTACAGATAAGTTCGTAAAGCTTGTTTCATGGTATGACAACGAGTGGGGCTATTCAAATAAGGTTCTTATGCTTATTGAGCATATGGCTAAAGTTGACGCATAACAATTACCATAAATGATATTTAAAGCGTGGAGTTTTCTCCACGCTTTTTTTATTTAATTTATAAGTTGTAAGGTTCGTTTATGATTTTTGTTTTAACTGAAAATTCAAATTATTTTTGGTGTGTTACTTTAAATTTATATCTTGCTTTAAAAATAATAAAATTTAGGCGGGTAAAGATATTGATATATAACAATAAATATAAAATTAAAGAAAAAAATCAACGGTCAAGCCGTTGCTTTTTGATTTATGTATTTTTGTGTATTATCAAAAAAATTACAGTAATTCCTCAATGCGGGATTCCCCAAGAATTTTTATGCCGTTATCTGAAAGCATAGTAGCGGCAATGCCACTGCCTTTAACTATATTGCCTGAAAAAGTTCCGTCATAGATTTCGTTATATCCGCACGAGGGGCTACGCTCTTTTAAAATTGCATATTTGCATTCAAAGAACTCTGCGAGCTTTAAAACCTCTTCTGCACCTGCATAATAGTATTTTGTAACATCTTCGCCAAGTTGCGTTAGAACTCTGCCTTTAAGTATTTCGCAGGGTTCACGAGGAGTCTCAAAACCTCCATATATCTCTGGGCAAACAGGAACAAGGTTATAAGATTCTCTTAGCTTTTCTATGTTTTTATTAAA
>RZYX01000147.1 GCA_009930155.1 Clostridia bacterium
ATCACCGTCGGTTGTCCCTTGCGATGCAAATATATAAGCTTTTTTTTGTATCTTTGCACTGTGATTATTAAATTGTCCGATTTATAGGGGGTTAAACCACTTTACATAGCTTTACAAAAAAGAAATCAATATGTGTGGTCGTTATATACTTGTACAAAAATTAGAGAAACTTGAAGCGCGATACAATGCAACTGCTGTTCCCGGTTTGGAATTCAGTCCGTCATATAATATTTCGCCAGGGAAAACAAGTTTGATTATTCCTACTGATGCTCCCGACAAGATTACTCCGGCGGTTTTTGGATTAACGCCATTTTGGGCAAAAAAAGCTATGTATTTGTTTAATGCACGTTCCGAAGGCGACCGAAATAAAGCTAATGATCCAAATTTTAAAGGAGCAAAAGACATTATAAACAAACCGTCATTCAGAAAACCTATCAGATCGCAAAGATGTCTGGTGCCGGCAGATGCTTTTATTGAAGGTACAACCGCAGAAGGACTATCAAAACCTTTTCTGGTATTTCTAAAAAATAAACAGAGACCGTTTTCATTTGCAGGTATTTATGATGATTGGTTAAATCCGGAAACAGGAGAAACCATACGCAGTTTTTCGATTATTACGACAACTACTAACGAATTATTGCAAAAAATTCCACATCATCGCTCCCCAGTAATTCTGACACCATATCAGGAAAAGAAATGGCTTAGTTCAAAAACGGCTTTGACTGACATAACCGACATGTTAAATCCATTTGACGCAAATTTAATGGATGCATATCCTATTTCTGATAAAATAAAATCGCCTAAGAATGATGATGCGAGTTTGATTAAAGCTGTTGGTAGCAATCTGAATCCAGACAATGAAATAAATATTAAGGATAGTTTGCAGCGTCAGGGATTTGGGAGAAATAACAAGCATTTCTGATTAGAATCTACCATTCTAAAAAAACTTGCACAAAACGTGTTTTTTTCGCATTTTTGCATCCTTAAATAAAAAAACGTGAAAAGAATAATTGTTTTTCTAGCCTTTAGCCTTGCATTTTTTAGTATTTCTGCACAAGAAACAGATTCAATTATTAAAAATTCAATTGACACCGTTCGTAGCGGCAGATTTGATATTGTTATATTTGACAATAACACATGGGAATATGTTAATCAGGATAGTGTACTGGCCCTCATTCATCGCGAGGATTCGGTAAATGTTTATGCCTACATCTTGAGGGAAAAGCTTTATACACCTGACAGTCTTACAATTTTCTCAGAAAAATGGGATACTGTTAACATTTTTGCTTATGGCAATATAGATTATAAGCGAGCGTTGGACACTTTTGCCATTCCTATTTTGGGCGACACCGGCAGATTTGTGATTCCTGTTCCGGGGTATAAGCAATCGGGGTTTGGTTGGCGATGGGGACAAATGCACAATGGAATTGACCTTGATTTACAAACGGGCGATACTGTAGTATCAGCATTTGACGGCGTTGTAAGATTTGCCGGCTGGAATAATGGAGGTTATGGAAATTTAGTTATCGTTCGACACTTTAATGGACTTGAAACCTATTACGCTCACCTTAACGCTTTAAATTGCACTGATAATCAAAGGGTTACCGCCGGTGAATGCATTGGATTTGGTGGACGAACAGGTCGAGCTTACGGGCCACATTTGCACTTCGAAATAAGGTTTAAGGACAATCCTTTTGATCCTGAATGGCTAATCGATTTTGAGAGCAAAGAATTAAAAACCGACATTTTGTACCTTATGCCCGAAAAATTTGGACATGTTAAAGAAGTTGCAGGTTCTCAGTATCATGTTGTTTCAAGTGGGGACACTCTTTGGGGAATATCTAGACGTTACGGAGTTTCAATAAATTATATCTGCTCACTTAACGGAATTACAGAAAATTCTACTTTAAATATTGGTAAGAGGTTGAGGGTTAGGTAGAGCATAATTGCGAAACAATCGTTTCGCTTAATCAACAAAAATCACCTAACACAAAAAGAACTACGTCTCAACTTAATTTGCAACCAATCCTCTCATCATCTCTTCACCACCCGAGTGTTTAGCACAGAGCCTTCCGACCTTGAGCGTAGATTATATACAGCCGGACGGTATTCTTTTAGGTTAAGCTTTGTTCTGAACGACGAACCTGTATTTTCAAACTCCTGAGTAAAAACAAGGCGACCAAGATCATCGTAAATTTCAAGAACAAATTCTGTTTCTTTTAAGTTTTCGATTACTACATTTAACTCATCGGTAAATGGATTTGGATATGCATAAATTGATGCTTCTCCTTCTTCAGACTTATCGCAATTTATTGTTATGACATTAAAAATTGTGTGTTTTCCATCATAATCGACTTGAGTTAAACGATAATAGTTATCGCCACTGTAAAGATTTTCATCTATAAAAAGATACTCAAGAGCTTGATTTGAATTTCCTGCACCCTGGACTCTGGCAATTTCATAAAACTCCTCTTTGCCATTCGATTTTTCAATTACGAAATAATTATTGTTTGTTTCGGAGGCAGTTTGCCAGGAGATTTCAGCAGATAGATTATTGAGGCAGCCAGCTTTGAAAAAAGTCAGTTCGATAGGTAAAGGCATTTCAGTATCTTTAGCTCCGAAAGTGATTTGTCTTTCTCCTTTAGCTCCAAAAGGCACCTGTGCAGACGATGTTATACTCCCGTTTTGATAATCAGTACTCGCTGTACCACCGGCATCTTTCCAGATATTATCCCAATATGCAACAGTTAAGTCTTCGGAATTAAAAACCGGACCAGGTTCGCAGAAATCGTGAATAGCACAAGGATCATTATTTCTCCAATATAATGTTGCATAAAGATCTGAAGATGAATTCACTAACCAATATTCTCTTGCTGAAGTATGAGTAAGTGGTGCTTCGTGAGTCCAATCGTGGTACCACCACTGGTTTAGTCCATCGTTAGAGAATAAATAACGAGCATTAACAGTAGTTGCAGAAGATGGATTGGCAGTAAATGGAGCCCATATTCTATATGTTTGCATTCCTGTACCAATATCTCTAGTATTTACATTTCCAGTTGGTAAGGTAAAGGATGAATTGCAATTGGTTTTTTCGACAATCCCGTCAATAAAGCTGTTTGCATTACCAACATTAGTTGTAGCAGAGTTTCCAAGAATAAGCTTACGAACAGGGTTTGCAAAGCTAACAATACCACTTGTTAAAGTTAGTTGACCACCAATTCTTAAATCATTATTTAATAGAATTGCAGCATTGTTGCCAGACGTATTATTTATCACAACATTGTTGAAAGTTTCGCCATTGGGTGTAATTATTTGTTGAGAATTTCCAACGAAAAGGACAGTACCGGTACCGGCGGTGAATGTGCCTGAGTTGTTCCAGTCGCCGTGAACTTCAAGTATTGCGTTGGCACCAAGAGTCAATTCTGTTTCGATAGTAACATCATTGCATGAAACATTTGAACTTGCTGTAACACTAGCCGGATTTGAAGCACAAGGGCTATAATCACGCAAAAATACATTTTTGTTATTATCAGGAATCAAGATTGCTGTTGCAAAATCACTTCCATCATATACAAGCCAGTTTCCTGCAACTTCCCAATTTGAGTCTATATTTCCTGACCAAACGTAATCGCCGTTTGAGAGGCTTGTAACTGGGGGAGAATTAACACTCATTGTAATTGTATTTGAGGTAGCCGGATTTCCACTTGTGCAAGTTTCGGATGAAGTTAAAATACAAGTAATTATATCACCATTTACAAGAGATGTATTAGAATAATATGGTGAGTTTGACCCAATAATTGAACCATTAAGCCTCCATTGATAAATTGGAGTGCCACCAGCATTAGTCGGAGTTGCCGTAAAAACTGCTTCAACTCCGTAACATGTTGGATTAGATGTGGTTGCAATAGTTACACTTACAGGAAGGTTAGGATTTACTGTTATCGCCTGTGTTCTGGCAGTACTTGTTCCGCAAGAGTTTGATGCTGTTACAGATAGTGTTCCACTTGTTGTTGCAGAT
>RZYX01000148.1 GCA_009930155.1 Clostridia bacterium
ATTACAAGCAAACTGTATGGGATGGTGTCATAAAGGGCCTGTAATGTTAATCAACGACGAGGTATATCCTGAGTTGACACCCGAGAAAGCGATTGCAATAGTAGAAGAATACATTGCAAAGTAGTTCAATTAGTTGTTAAAAATTAAAAATTTGAAAATGGAAAATAAGAAATTAACAAAAGTTGACCTGATATTTGAAAATGATGGAACATGTGCAACAACAGTTCTTGACAAGATCAAAGCTATGTCTCAGGATGACATCATCATGGAGATGATAGACTCAGGTTTAAAAGGACGTGGTGGAGCAGGTTTTCCCACAGGTTTAAAATGGAAATTTACAAAAGCCGAAAACTCTTATGACAAATATATTGTTTGTAACGCAGACGAAGGCGAGCCGGGCACATTTAAGGACAGAGAGATCTTAGACACTGTTCCTACCAAAGTATTTACTGGGATGACAATTGCCGGGTACTCAATAGGAGCAAAAATCGGTTATTTGTATTTAAGAGCAGAGTACAACTTTTTACTAAAGAAGTTAAATCAGAAATTAGATACTTTTAACGCTACTATTAAAGAAAAAGGATTTGATTTTAGGATTGAAATCCGCTCTGGAGCAGGAGCATACATTTGCGGTGAGGAGAGTGCTTTATTTGAATCAATTGAAGGAAAAAGAGGTGAACCAAGAAATAAACCTCCATATCCAACAGTATCAGGATTGTTTGGAAAACCAACTGTAATCAATAATGTTGAGACCTTAGTTTACGCAACAATGATTATGAAATATGGAGCAAACAAGTTTAAGGAAATGGGAACACAAGACTCACGTGGGTCTAAAGTATTTTCTGTTTCGGGCGACACTTCAAACGCTGGGATTTACGAACTTGAGTTAGGCATGACAGTTGAAGACTTTGTAAACGATTTTGGTGACGGCGACACAAAAGCGGTTCAGGTTGGTGGAGCATCAGGTATGTGTGTACCTCGCAAGAAGTTTGCAGATATGATTATTGGTTACGAAGGTGTACCTACCGGAGGATCAATGATGTTGTTTAACAGCTCACGTTCTATGTACAACGTATTAAAAGATTACTTAGAGTTCTTTGCAGAAGAATCGTGTGGACAATGCACACCTTGTCGTGTTGGTTGTCAGCAGTTACTCGAAGGAATAGAGGCAGTTAAACGTGGCGAAAAGCATCCTTCATACTTAGAAAGTTTGAAGAAGTTAGCCGAGACAATGAAACTATCAGCAAAATGTGGTTTAGGACAAAGCGTAGCAAATCCTTTTACCTCAATTGTTGACAATTTCAGAGAAGAGATAATTTACTAATTCACGAACCATTTAAGATAAACAAAATGGCAAAATACGAAGTAAATCTAAAGATTAACAATATACCGGTAACGGTACAAGAAGGCTCAACGATTTTAGATGCAGCCAAGAAATTAAATTTCCGTATTCCTACACTTTGTCAACACCCCGATTTGTGTGTTGCCGGCAATTGCCGTGTGTGTGTTGTTGAACAAAAAGGTGCACGTGCCCTACCGGCAGCTTGTGCCACTCCTGTATCAGAAGGAATGGAAATTTTTACAAATAGTCAAAAAGTAAGAACTGCTCGCAAGCACATCATCGAGTTATTGCTGTCCGAGCACAACACAGAATGTACAAGTTGTTATAAAAACGGCAAATGCGAACTTCAGGCATTAGCAAATGAATATCGTGTTAACGAAAACGACTTTATCAAACTTGTTGATAAAAAATCTTATACAATAGACGATTTCTCACCAGCAATAATTAAAGACGATAGCAAATGTATACGTTGTCAACGTTGTGTTCGCACATGTACATCGATGCAATATGTTAGTGCACTTACAGTTGCTTACAAGGGTGATAAACAAAAAATCTCAACATTCTTTGAGAAACCAATGAACGCTGTTGTTTGTACAAACTGCGGCCAGTGTGTTAACCGTTGTCCTACCGGAGCTCTGGTAGAAAAGAACTACATCGATCAAGTTTGGGATGTTATTAACGACCCTAATATCCATGTTGTTGTTCAAACCGCTCCTGCAGTTCGTGTTGGTTTAGGCGAAGACCTAGGATTGGATCCCGGTCATAGAGTTACCGGTAAAATGGTAGCTGCTCTTAGACGGATAGGTTTCGATTCAGTTTTAGATACTGATTTTAGTGCTGACTTAACAATTATGGAAGAAGGAACTGAGCTATTAACCAGACTAAAAAAAGCTTTAGTTGATAAAGATGAGTCTGTTGCTCTGCCAATGACAACTTCTTGTTCTCCGGGTTGGATTAAATTTATCGAGCATAAATATCCTAACCTACTCCCAAACGTATCAACTTGTAAATCACCTCAACAAATGTTTGGCGCTTTAGCTAAAACTTTTTACGCTCAGAAAAAAGGATTAAAAGCCGAAAACATGATTTCTGTTTCAATTATGCCTTGTACTGCTAAAAAATACGAAGCTGATCGTCCAGAAATGAGAGATAGTGGTTATAAAGACGTTGACTATGTTTTAACTACAAGAGAACTTGCAATGATGGTTCGTCAAGCTGGAATCAATTTCGAAGATCTTGCAGACGAAAAATACGACTCAATAATGGGTGATTCTACAGGAGCTGCTGTTATATTTGGTGCTACAGGTGGTGTTATGGAAGCTGCGCTAAGAACTGCTTACGAAATTGTAACAGGTCGTGAAGTTCCTTTTAACAACCTCGACATCGTGCCTGTTCGTGGATTCGAAGGAATTAAAGAAGCTAAAGTACTTATCAAAGACACTCTTCCTGAGTGGGGATTCCTCGAAGGTGCTGAGCTAAGCTGTGCAATTGCGCATGGACTTGCAAATGCAAATAAATTAATGGCTGCTGTTAATAATGGAGAGGTTAACTATCACTTTATCGAAATTATGGCATGTCCAGGTGGATGTCTCGGTGGTGGAGGACAACCAATACCAACTTCTCCTGAAATTCGTGCAAAACGTATGGAAGCTATTTATGACGAAGACGCTCACATGCCAATCAGAAAATCGCACGAAAATCCAGAGATTACTGCTATTTATGAAGAGTTCCTTGGAAAACCAAACGGACACAAATCTCATGAATTGCTACACACTCATTACACAAAACGTAAAGGATACTAGTAGTATTCACAAATATCTTAATAAAAGCCTGTAAAATTTTTGCAGGCTTTTTTTGCAATTTTATTTTTGATAATTAGTTTTTTATATCTTTACAAAAAAAAACTATGGCACAAGAAAATAAAAACCCTAAAGTTAAAGGTCTAGGATGCTTAGGCTTTACAGTATTTGGATTACCAATTATTATCGTCCTAACACTATTTATTGTTTGGATTGGTTGGTATGCATACTCAACCTATAACAAATGTATTGATGCAAATGAAACGGTAAAAAATTCATGGTCAAATGTTGAAAACGCATATCAAAAGCGTTTAGATTTAATCCCAAACATTGTTGCAACTGTTAAAGGATATGCAGAACACGAAAAAGAGACTTTTACGGCAATTACAGAAGCTAGATCTAAAGTTTCATCGATAAATGTCGATGCCGAAAATCTCACAAACGAAGACATAGAAAATTTTCAGGCTGCACAAGATGATTTTTCTAGTGCAATAAGCCGTCTTTTAGTAGTTGTGGAAAGCTATCCGGAACTAAAAGCAAATCAGAATTTTCTTAGTTTGCAAAATGATTTAAACGCAATTGAGGCGGAAATTATTTTAAGACGCGATGAGTTTAACACAACTGTTAAAACATATAACATTTTAGTTTTAAAATTCCCTCGCAACCTATTTGCCAAAATGTTTGGATTTAACGAAAGAGCATATTTCAAAGCCCAAGAGAATGCAGAGAATGCTCCAAAAGTAGAATTTTAAACATTTTTAACCCGCATTATTCATGCGATTAGCTTTGTGTAGATACAAGGCGTCTAACTTTGCAGTCATACTTTTGTATTACAATGAGTTAGCAACGCAGTAG
>RZYX01000003.1 GCA_009930155.1 Clostridia bacterium
TCCCATCTGCGTGTCTGAAATATTCAGTAGTTCAGCAAGCTCAATTCTATCTGTTGATGCCTGATTGAGCATTACTAAAAACTCACTATTTGCAAGCATAGCTACTATCATTAGAAAAAGCCATGCTATTAGCACGACTTGATAGTAAACCATATTTTTTTGTGAAGTTATCATAAAGAGTATTAAGCTCTTTTTGTGCCTGTGTGATATAGCTTTCAGGGTAATCTTCGGTTTGATATTCAATAAGGTAACGAACTGTATTTCTTATTTCAATCATACCTTTAATACGATTTTCAGCAGTTTTAGAAACATCAACAGGGTTCATTCTGCTGTTTTCACGGTAATAGATTGTTCCATCAAACAGTGCATAAGAGAAGTTGCGAACAGTGGGGTCAGCTGGAATTGATAAATCTTCGTCGTCGGTTAATTCTTCCCGCTCGTAGTCGTCTATTACTGCGTGAATGTTGCCTATGGCATCGCTTAATTGGTCATCAAGAGTTTGCTCGGTATTTGCAATACAGGCTGTTTCAGGACCAAATGGACCGCTTATTTCTCGCATTTCACCCATAATCATGTGTGGGCTATCTACAAAGTATTGGTTCATTGTAAGTCCATTTTCATCTTTGCCTAAATGAACCCAATCAGGCTCGATATCGATAATTCTATCTCGCTTTTGTAGGAAGATAATATCAGATGTTACCTCTGTACCTGCATTAGCTTTAAAGGCATTATTCGGAAGTCTAATCGCACCAATAAGGTCTGCACGCTGTGCTAAATATTTGCGAACTGCTGGGTTTTCTTTATCAAGAGTACCTTTGGAAGTGATAAATGCTACTACACCACCTGGGCGAACTTTATCTAAAGTTTTACCAAAGAAGTAGTCGTGAATTAACCAGTTGTTCTTGTTGTATTTCTTATCATCAACCTTAAACTGTCCGAAAGGAACATTACCAATAGCAGCATCAAAAAAGCTGTCAGGCAACTGTGTTGTTTCAAAACCTTGCACTGCAATAGAGGACTTTTGATATAGTTGCTGTGCAATTCTGCCTGTTAAACTATCAAGCTCAACACCATAAATTTTGCTTTCTTTCATACTGTCAGGGAGCATACCTATAAAGTTACCAGTACCGCAAGACGGTTCTAAAATATTGCCTTTAGATAGACCCATATTCTCTAAAGCTTTATACATATTACGGATAATTGTAGGAGCAGTATAAAAGGCGGTTAAGGTGCTTTCTCGTGCATTAGCATATTCTTCAGGAGATAGTGTAGCATATAGTTCTTGGAACTCATTTGCCCACGCTGATTTGTTCTCATCAAAGGCATCAGCAAGGCTACCAAAACCAACATATCCTGCCAATATTTCTTGTTCGGCTGGTGTTGCAAGGCGATTATCAAACTCTAATTCTTTCAAAAGATTGATAGCAGCCATATTTGCTCTGAACTTTTCTTTAGCAGAACCTACACCTAAATCATCATTTGTAATCACATATTGGCTACGGTCAGATTGTTTGATTTCGGGGTGTATATCAAAGGTTTTTACGTCTGATTTCGGTTTTTTATCAAAGTTTTGGGTAATATCCTTAGTTTCTTTTTCGGCAAGTAATCTGCGTATATATCCTGCATTTTCAAGCCTGTTAATTGGAAAACCAACAGCATTTTCAAAGGTTACATCACGCATTTCTACATCACCATAGGAACGCACACCCTCAATAACATAATCACGATTATCAATTGTAAGCCTTTGCCCGATTAAATCGTCGTTAGAGTTTTGCTGTGCCATTTCTTCGATAATTTCTGCCTGAGCACTTGCAGTATTGCCACCATAAATAGATGCCAATTCATCATTGTCATATTCGTTATCAAAGTTTTCTTCGTGAATTTCTTCGGCAATATCGGGGGTATAATCGGTGTCGTATTCATCACCAAGTTTAAAACCTTGATTACGCATATCTTCATAGCTGTCAAATCCATTTTGTATAGCTTGAATTTCACGATAATCTTCTATCGGCACAGTACCAATATTGGTTTCTACCTCTTGTGGTTTGTCATATTTATGAGAAGATACGACTTTCCTTGAAGCAACTACACCATTTTCATCTGCACCATGAATAACAAAATCGTGACCTTCATCAAGTATCTTTTGCATATATTCTTCGAGCTTATGCTTTGGAATACCGCACATCGAAACATACTCGCCATCAATAACTCTTGTACCTAAATGCAGTCCAATAATATCAGAAGCAATCTTTGCATCTTCTAAATAAAACTCATAAAAGTCACCAACTTGGAAAGTGACAATATCAAGGGGATATTCTTCCTTAATCTCTAAATACTGAGAGTAGGGACTACGTTTTTCTTGTGATTGCTGTACTTCTTTAATTTCAGGTACAATAACCATTAAATGGTCATTTGATGGGTTTTCCTGTACCTTGTTATCAAAATCAGCACGTTCCATTTCTTTATTAAAGAGTGGGAAACTTTCATCATAAAGACGAACAGACTCATCATCAAAGCTGAGTATTTCATACTTTTTAGCTCCGATATATACCGTATCACCTAAGTGATATTGATATTCGTACTCAGGTTCAAGCTCAGGTAAAACAGGGACAGCCATATCACCATTAAGAATATCTTTCATACTGGTAGCTCGGTCTGTTTGCGGTGTATTATCGCTAATAACTTTGTCCATTGCGTCTTGCATAATTGGCAAGATAAAGTTGCCTTTGCCTGATAAAGTGTTTGTTTTCTTAGATTTCCCAGCAAAGCAGCTACCACAATCTGTTAAAACATATTGATTAAATAGCTTCTCATTTTCGCCTAAAACTTTCATATATTCGTTGTAATCACGAATGATATTATTAAACTCTTTACCGACTTGCCAGCGTTCATTAGACTCTAATATCCTTTGCTGATATACAGGGAAATTTGCTAATTCTTTTTCGTTAAGGTAGCTTTCAGAAGTAATAAGTTCGTCAATACGTTTAGCAACTTTGTTCCAAGGCAAGAGAACCTCTGCATCAGGCTCCATAATAGAACCTTTGCTGAGTTTAATGCCTTTACCATCGTGCATTTCATCAATATCCGATTCTCTAAGTGCAGGGTAAGCACCACCCCAACCATATTCATCTTTTAGAAAAGTTGCATTTTCTGCCTGAGTTTCTTTCTTTAGATATTGCTCGTAAATGCGATATTTACCATCTGCAACACCACTACCATTAGTAAGAATAGCATCAATTTCTTCCTGAGAAATGGAAAAATCGGAAGTCTTTAAAACCTCCGATTCTTCTATAATATTCTGTTGTTCTTCTTGGGTTGGTAATTGAGCATTTAGCTGTAAATTAGCTCCTTCATCACTATTTCCTGAGCTGAGTTCCTGATATTGTTCATCATCTGAACCCACTTCATTTGGTCGGTAGCTTTCAATTGCTCCGTTACGCCTTGAGTCCGTGCCATCTGTGCGGTCAGCATTTCCATCATCTCGTAAGCCTGCTCTTCCACTTCCAGTAGGTGTTGATTCAGCTTGCAAGAGGTTAGCAGATTGATAAACATCACTCTGCGACTGGTTTCCAGATATTTCTTGCGAGCCAATGCGAACTTCCCAAGGTGAACTTCCTGCTCCTGTGGCAGTATCAGGTTCGGTAGGTTGTAATCTCCCACTTTGCTGTAAGTTAGATTGTTCATATTCAAAATTCCTTTCTGTTTTATTTATGCTTATATTATATTCCTGATTAGAGTTATCTACAAATGTGCGAATTTGTTTTTTATCACTTTTTTGCAGTGCAATTACAGTTGTTGCAATTTCTTTTAGACCCATTTCAGCAATATCGCTTGTGGCAATACCAAGTGCATTTATAGTGTCTTTAGTATTAAAATCTGTAATAGCTGAGAAATCTTCATTGCTAAAGTATTCCCCAGTATTAAGACCTAATCGCTCCATAATCATAAAAGCTACGCTGTTTCTTACAAGTTCACGATAACTTTTTGTGATATAATCTTCACCCGTACCATCTAAAAAACTATCTTCAACATAGTATTTTAAATCATTTATATAGTCTGTAAGATTATCGGTAGCAGCATTTTCACTGGCTGAAAAGATTGCATCAATTAGATTTTCTTTGCTACTTAGCTCACCAAAAGTGCTTTCGAGAGTATCAATAACTTCGTTTTCAAAAGCAGGGTTCATTTGCCATATGGGTACAGCTTTAGCATTTCTACCTTCGTGGGTATCTGATACATCAAAGTAGTATTTAAGCCGTTTATTTTGCGAGGTTTTATCGAAAACCGCAATACCGTTAGAGCCTTTATTTACCCAACGATTAAACTGCCTGTTCCACTTATCAATTTCTAAAACTGCTGTGGCATCAGGTCGCTGTGCAAAGATTAAAACTTGTTCGTCAAATCGGCATTTATAGTTCCTACAAGCAGAAATCAAAAAGTTTTGCCAACGCTGTGGGGTAGAGATAGTTGCAAGCTCACGCTCGTAGGCTTCGGTAATGAGCTGATATTTTGTTGCCATTTCATCCTCCTTATCTATGCAGTAAGGCTTTCTAACAAGCCTTTTTTAGCATTGTTTATTTTCATAATTCTACTGTTTAATTGAGATATGGTCATTTCTATTTCTTTTTTGTTTTCAGCATAGTAATAACCATTTTCTCCACTACAAACAGGGTGCTCGGTTGCCCTTAAATGATTTACAATAGAGCGAACTTCGGTACCTTTTAAATTAAAAACAGTTTCAAGCGTAGAGCTTGAAACTGCATTATCTTTGCCTTTATGATTTTGTTTTAAATACTCACATAAAGAATTATCAAGTTTTATTTTGTTTTTCAATAAAATCTCTACCTTTCGTAATCTTTGTTTTTCGGCTTGTGAAGTGCATATTTTGCACCAAGCGACTCCATTCTTTCGGCAAATTGGCAGATGTGAAAACACTTGCCACCAATATCAGTATGATATTCATCAAGATGCTTGCAAGTGTGGATTTTCTTTTCTCCATTCGGGTAAGTTATTTCTAACTTTCCACCATCAGGAACTGTAAAAAGAGGAGTATAGTGGCTGTCTATAAATCTACATTCCTTGCTACTCATTTTCAGCACCTCCAAGAAAAGAAATAACCTTATTTGACTTAACTGCTTTTTGCAAATCGTTAATAAGACCAATTTCGGCTACTGTAACATTTGGTATTGCAAGCATTTTATCAAGGGTTATTGCAGTAATATCTTTTTCGGTTTTGTATCCTGCTTCAAGTACCTTTGTGAGGACTTTAAGCTCATTATTTGTGTTTGTTTTAGCCATATAATTTATCTCTCCATATCTTTATTTTTATTGTTGTATCGCTCAAGATGTTTAGCTTCATTTAAACCACGAAGGCATAAATCTTTTTGAGCTTTTAGCCTGTCGCTAAAGTAGTGACCTATAAAATAGTCATCACCATTTTTACATTTCCAAGTAACATATTTACTGGGTGCATCAGGGTTAAAGCCGAGAACAAACTCAGTTTCGCCCACATTTATTGAGTTTATGATTATATAGTTTTGGTTTACTCTCATTAGAATTTTCCCCCTTGAGTTTTCGTTGTGTATATCTAATTGCTTTTATATTAGAAACTGTTATCCCTTTAATTTCTAATATTTCGTCAATCGTCAGGTTAGGTATATCTTTTGCTGTGTAGCCAGCTTCAAATATAATACGGACGATTCTGCCACCATAATTTTCACCACTTCTCATTTTATCGTTCCTCCTTAAAATTTTGTTTTTCTTGTTTTTGATTTTGAATAATTGATAGGTTTTCTTTTGCCCATTTTGGCATAGACTGCTCTTTAACAACACCTAAAACATCTCTGCGTTCCCAGCGAGTTTTGTTACTACTATAAAGATTGGTGCAAAAAACAGCACTACCACGAGGGTTTGCCTTAGAACCATTACCACCAGTAACTAAAAACAGTTGCCTGTCAATCGTTCTGTACTCTCTGCGTATGACATCGGTTTTAATGGCAATAACCTTGCCGTCAATATCGTCTGAGTAGCTTGTAGGCTCACAATCGTTTTTAGATAAAGGTGTTTTGTCGATTTTAATGTCGTCAAGCTCTACCATTGTTTTTCCGGCTTGCTGTGATATTCGACTGCCAAAAAGCTCTACGATTTCAGCATAATTTTCACTAACAAGTGCGTCCGTATAAGTTGCAAATAAATCGTTACTTTCGCAGTAACTGCAAAGATACTTCATAGCATCAGTAGCATACGGGTTTTCACCTAAAATGATTTCTTTGTCACCAATTTGAACAGCATTAATTACCTCAAAATCGCCTGCTACTCGCTGGCTTTCAAGCAATAACAACTTGCTTATTGGAACATCGTCTAACGTGGTTTCAAGTCCATTGTTATTAAAAGTTAGTTCGGTATAAACCTTACTAACATATATCCCTGAAATAGTTGCTATTTTGCCATAATACTCTGCTTCTGAGCCAATATATCTTATTTTATCGCCTTGATTAAATTCCACTCCATCATCTCCTTAAAATAGAAAGGGTGGCCAATCTAACAAGATTAAGCCACCCGATTTCTTTGTTTATTTCTTTTTGTTATTTCTAATATACATGAATGCAAGTCCTGCTACGATGAACAGAACTAAGCCAATACCAATAATAGTTTTAAGCTCCATTATTCATTGTCCTCCTTGCGTTTTTTTACAAAGTAGATACCAGTAGTAGCACCAATACCTGCAAGGGAGATGAAAGCTAAAACTATCCATAGAGGTGCGTTTGTAGTATCTCCAGTTTGTGGTACTTCAGGTCTACCCTTAAGGTCGTTAAAGAATTTAACTGTAACAGTCTTATCGTTTTCAATAATTACTGTTTGGCTTGAGGGAAGTTGATAATGTTTGGTTTTATCTGTTTCAAGCTCACGAATGGTATAAGTGCCAATACGCAAACCGATTACATAGATTTCGCCATTTGCATCAGTTACATAGTATTTGCTAAAGGCATTGCCTAAAACATCTACACCCTCAACTCTAAAGGTAAAGCCTTCAAGAACTCCATCAGCAGATGTTTTCTTAACTTGAATATTTCCTTTTTGAGCGTTGTTGATAAATCCTTTGCCAGCTTCATTCTCTACAATAACGGTTTTACCGTCCTCCACAATTTCAAAATAGTAGGCTTTTGTATCAAGAATAAAGCCAGTAGGTGCTTTTGTTTCTTTGACAAAGTAACCGCCGTACAACAGCTCCTCAAGGGTGTATACACCATCTGAAAGTTCTTCCATTGTACCGATTAGAACATCATCTTTATCAAACTCTTTGTTGCCATTTGTATCTTCGTATACTTCAAATTCTGCACCAGTTAGTTTGTTGTCAGGATAGTCCGTGTCTACCTTTGTAAGAGTTACATTCCCACGAATAGCCTTATTTACAATAGCAAAAAGTAATTCTTCGCTTTCATCACAACCAGTAATTGATACAACAAAGTTAGTATCTGAAAGAACATAGCCTTTAGGAGCTTCGATTTCACGGACGATATAACTGCCGTAAGGAACATCTACAAAAGAAAAACTACCGTCATCAGCTGATGTGGTAGTTAAAATTGCTGTGTCCTTATTAAATACAGTTTCATAAGCTTTAAATAAACCAATAACTGCATCGCTTAGTGGCTCGTCTGTTTCATCTACTTTAATACCAGTAATATCGCCACGAATTAGAGTATTTTCGATAGCAATACCATCATTTACAGAAACACGAACAAGTGTTGTGCCTTGACCTGCATACTCAAAAGTTACGTCATACTCAGTATCAT
This sequence comes from Clostridia bacterium, assembly GCA_009930155.1. The sequence continues at coordinate 7,794 of RZYX01000003.1, forward strand.
TTAGAATATATGCTTTGTTTGTTGCAACCTCTTTTACATAGTAGCTACCAAGTGGTAAATCTGTATTTAAGGTTGCTTTTCCGTCGGCATTAACACCAACAATTTCAATTAAACCATCTACTGGAATAACTGTACCATCAAGTGCTTTAAGCTCTGCTCGTGCAAAGATGCCAAAGGTTACATCAAGAATTTCATTACCCATACCAACATTAAATCGCTCATCTGTTTCAAGTTGCTTAATAAGGTCAATTTCAACCTTTTGACGCTCGTTGTAGAAAGATGTGTCCGTTGTAGTAACATCAACTTCTTGACCTGCATACACAAGTTCTACGTTGTGTGCTTCGTCGTTAATAGTCATACCGAATGGAGCTGTGATTTCTTTTACAGAATATTTGCCAAGATATAAAAGACCACTTGTTGCTGTGCCTGTTTCATCAGTTGTAATTGTATCAACAATTTGTCCTGCACTTGCTCGAAGCGTTCCGTCAAGTGTGTAAATATCCTCTAAAGCTGTGATTTCATATACCGCACCAGCTAAACCTTGAATTTCATATACAGGCTGATAGATGTTTTCACTTGAAACAACAGTAGCGAATACCTCACCTGATTTACTAATAGAGATTGTGCCTTTTTGAGCCATATTCAACTTTTCAACTACAATTAGTGTAATACCACTATCGTCATCTTCACTGTTTTCAGGGATTACATCAAAGTGAAGAGGAGTTGAATCAAGAACATATCCATACGGAGCCTGTACCTCCACAAGAGTATAACCACCACCGTATGGTAATTTCTCAGGTGTCACAAGATAGCCCTCAGCATTTGTATAGAATGTGTCGATTGTTGTAGGTGTAGGATAAGTGAATGACATTGTTGCAAGATTATCTTGTGGGTCGTAAATTTGGAAACCACTACCTGCATAAGGAATTGTATTTCCAGTTTCAATATCTTTTTTTACAAGTTTAATATAGCTTGTGAATGGTGCATTGTTGATAAGGTAACGATAAGTTACACCGTCCTGTGCAATATACAAATCAAAATCAGCCATAAACTCTGTGCCTTCCCAGCCTTTAGTTTGGCGAACTGTGTAAATACCATAAGGAAGACTTTTAGTTGCAGCATAACCATTTTCATCACAAACAAGATAGTCACGTTCTGTTTCTTTTGCATTGTCGTAACTACCACTTGCTTTTAAAAATACTGCAAACTCTGCACCAGCTTCAGGAGTTTCAATTTGTGTGCTACCATCATCTGTGTGCTTAATTAAAGCCATGTTGCCCTTAATAACTTGCTCTGTAACATCATTAGCAGTTGTATTAAGTTCAATGGTGTAAAGTTCAGGCTCTGCACCAACTTTGTGGATAGTGTTATCAATCAAATAACCCTCAGAAGGGTGGATTTCACGGATATTCCAGTCATAACCACAGATATAATAGTTTGTTGTGAACTGTCCGTTTACATCAGTTGTATAGCTATCAATTAGCGTTGTATCTTTGTAAATGCCATAAGTTGCACCTGCAAGAGAAGCATCGCCCTGAGGTAGACCAGTTTCTACATCAGACTTAGTAACTGTTACACGGAACTTTTTAAGAATGTTACTAATAGTCTTGTCGGTTACTTTGTTCCATTCAATCGCTACATTTTGTGCTTCAGGAACAACATAACGGATTGGGGTGTCGATTTCTTCAAGAATATACGGAGTGCTGCCACTGATTAGTACATCTTTAAAGGTTGCTACACCATTTACATCGGTAACTGCGTACAGCTCAATAGGGATTTCAGCAAGCGACATACCGCTTAGTTTGAAAGTCATTCCTTCCACAAGGCTATCCTCACTGGTTTTAACCACTTTGAGTTCACCACGCTTTAGCACATTGTTAAAAGCAATACTTGAAGTTTGCCCACTCACAATAGTTACACGCTGAGTTGCAGTAGGGATATACTTATCAATCTCATGCTCTGTGACTGTATAGATACCAGGGTTTAAATCTGTAATATAGATATTACCACTTGCATCAGTTGTTCTAACACCGTTAAAACCTTCGCCTGTAATGGTAAATGAAATACCACCAACCTTTCCATCTTCGGAAGTTTTAACAAGGCTCATATTACCAGTTTTCACTTCAAGGTTAAGATAACCTTGAACAGGGTCGGATACGGAAGCAGAATAAGATACAAGGTCTTGGTCGCCACCACCAACATTGCCATCGGTCCATGTTACAAGTCCATATCGTGTGCCATTTTTCTTGTTTGCAGTAATGCTTATATTTCCTTTTGGGGCAGTATCACAAGAAATTGTCATTTGATTTCCACTAACTGAAATGTTAATACCTGCTTGGTTTGATGTGAAGTTATAATTTCCAAGCACATTGTTATGGTCTGTAATTGTTACAGAGTAATTTGTACCTGTCCATTTAAGTTCATAAGCTCCTGCACTTGCTGAACCACTAAAAAAGCTCGGTAGTTTAGAGTGTCTTTGAACTGAATCTTCCATCGAGTTATAATAACTGAAAATTAAATCACGCAAAGGGTGATTACTTCTAACAGTATCAATAATATTGTTTTTACCTTGAGAAGAACCCCATACATGGTTAAATTGACTGTCACGTTCGCCAACAACAGTTTCCCAAATTAGTAGCTGTGTTGCGATTGCGTGTGCAACTGCGTTTGCATCTCCACTGTTTGAAGTGTTCCAGTTTGTATTCAGATTACCATTGTAACCATACTGAAGAATACGACCAATATTAGCTTTAATTTGTCGAGGGTTGATGGTTGGGTTATATCCTGATGGATAGTTGTCCCAATAACTTTCATCACGACCTGAAAAGGTATCGCCTGTATTGAGCGGTACACCTGGTTCTATACAATATGCAATAGGACCATTGTAGCTTCCAATAGCATACAGAAAACTAACATCTTTTGTGGTAGCATTCATTTTCCAACTACCCATAAGGTTAAGAGCGTCATGCCCCCAGCCACCTTTGTTCGGGTCTGAACCACGGGGCATTTCAATCATATATGCTGTGCCACTACTTGCGGCAAATGCAGTGGATGCAAATCCTGTAAACATTCCAAAACTCATAATGAGAGCAAGAAATGCCGACAGTAACTTTTTAGATTTTTTCATTAAATAATTTCCTCCTTAATTTTAGACACAAAAAAAGCACACCGTTTTTTACGATGTGCTAACTGTCTTTTGCTTTATTAACAATATGAGATATAAATGTTGTATCTGCCGTCACCGATTTGTTCTGCCCATACATAAAATCCTGTGTAACCAAAATCATTTTTATACCAATCTAAAGTATCTTTTATATCTCGTTCAAGATAAATTGATTTAGCACTTGCTCCTATTGGAGTATCCCAACTTCCTATTGAACTACTATCCAAACTCATACCAAGGCTTTGTCCGTAACTTTTAGCAAACTCTACCCAATAATTAACATCAAATACTGGAGTAGGTGTTGGCTGTGGGGTAGGTTCAGGAGTTGGAACTGGTGTTAGAGTTGGCTCAGAAGTCGCTTCAGGTGTTGGTTTAGGTGTTTCTACGGGTTTTGGTGTTTGCGTAGGTTCAGGTGTAACAACTGGTTTTTGAGTTGGTGTTGTAGTTGTTTTTGAGGTCGTATCAGTAGTAATTGTAGTTGGCTCTTCTTTTTTATTTTCTGTCAAAGTTTCTTGATTAGTTGCTTCTAAAATAGGTTCACTACTATTTTCTTCTAAAACTTCCTCATCTGTAACATAAACATTTTCATTTTTACTTTCCGAAAAAGAAAGGTCTGCTGTAACACTGCTTTCATCTTGTAAATCTGTCTTATCTGTTATTTGTGAAATTTGTGCATCTGAACAAGCTGAAAACATAAAAAGCATAGTGGCTGCTGTTAATAATAATGCGATATGTTTTTTCATAATATCGACCTCCTTGTGCCTATATTATATTACTATCACATCACAATAACCAATGTGCAAATATCTGTATCTTTATGCTTTTATAGTTTATCTCTTTTCGGTTAGTTAGCTGGTAATCAAGAGGGGGTTTTGTAAAGGGGGAGAAAGTAAAAAAATATATGATTCCTCTCTTTTGGGCAGACTAACCCCTTGGCGGAAACCTTTATCTTTCTTGATTATTTCTTTGCAAATGCTTGTTGTAGTATTGGATAGCCTTTACTACAAAATCTGATTCTTTGCCTTTTGGTACATTCTTTGGAATAAGTTTTGTGATACGCTCATCGAAACTGGGTTTTGGTCGTTGATTGGGTTTTTCTTCTTTCATAATATCATTAATCAAGAACTGATTTAAACTACCGTTATTAGCATAATCACGCATTTTAATTGCCTGAGCAAGTGACGGTGTAGCATCGTGATATTCCATAGCACTAACTAAAATCTGTTGATGCTCGTCTGACAAGAACGATAATTCAACTGCTGGTCTAAACGCTATTTTCTTTTCATCAACCATTTCTAATATTTCAGGGGTAAGGTAGGTTAAGCGTACATATCTTTGGATTTGATTGCGACTTTCTCCAGTTTGATGTGCTAATTCTTGGTCTGAACGCAACTTTGTCCCCATTGGGGACGAAGTTAAATCACTGCGTTCACCTTGTCTTTTCATAGCATCTAAACGCATTTTATAGCTAAATGCTCTCTCACTTGGCAAGATAGTAGAACGCTGAAGATTAGAATCCACCATTAAAATTACGGCATCATCTCTGCTTAATTCTTTAACTTCTGCCTTTAATGTGTCCATACCAGCAAGCTCACACGCTCGTTTACGCCTATGACCTGAGATTAACTCATATCTACCATCTTCCTTTAACCTAACAGTAGCTGGAGTAATAATGCCACGCTCTTTAATACTTTCTGTAAGCTGTGTCATATCTTCGTCGTCATCACGGACCTTAAACGGGTGGTCTGGAAAATCGTCAATTTCTGAAAGCGGAATATCCCTAATTTTAGCAAGGGCATTTTCTGCACGACTTTCATCTGTTTCAAATAAATCATCGTATAGTTTCAGCTCGATTTTTGATGCGTTGCTTTTCAATTTCATTTACCTCCTTCGTAAAATTTTTGTAGGCATCAGCAACTTTCCCATTCTTATCAAATGAATAAATGCTTGTGCCTTCTGCACTGGTTTCTACTGCTCTAATGGAGTGTGGTATTTCGCTATCAAAAACTTTGATTTTTCCACCATATTGACTACGAAGCAATGTGCTAACATCTTTAGAAAAGTTAGTACGGTTATTAACCATAGTAAGCAAGATACCATCAACTTTAAGCTGTGGATTGATTTGCTTTTTAACTTTACCAATAGTTCTTAGCAGTTGTTCTAAACCTTTAGCAGACAAAAAGTGTGGCTGTGATGGAATAATAACGCTGTTTGCAGCAGTCATTGCGTTCATTGTAAGCATTCCAAGAGATGGCATACAGTCTATGATTACATAATCATATTTAGGTTTTATGGCATCTACATAGGCTTTCATAACACGCTCTCGGCTCATTGCGTTAATCATACGAACTTCAAGCCCTGATAGCTCAATATTTGCTGGCATAAGGTCAACACCTTCTTCGTGATGAATAATGCCTTTTGTAATATCTACTGGCTTGTCGTCCATAATGTTTTGCATTACATCGCTTAGACTGTAACTGAGTTCATCAGAATTTTTAACACCAAGAGAGAGCGTAAGGCTCGCTTGAGCATCTGCATCAATGAGCAATACTTTCTTTCCTTCGTTTACAAGACCAATGCCAAGATTAACTGCTGTGGTTGTTTTACCAACTCCACCTTTTTGATTTGTCAGTGCAATTACTTTTGCTTGTGACATAAAAGAAACCTCCTTTCAAAAAATTAAGCTGCCTGCAAAATACAGACAGCTATGTAACTGAATATTAAAATAGAAAAAGCCCACTATCTTATGAAATCAACACAAACAAGATAGTGGGCCTTAGTAGTTTTTAAACATATTTAATTTTAACTCGTTTAGTTTTAGCACACAGAACTTTGTATAAAAGCTCATCGACGCAGTCAGTATATCGACCCTCATTGATTAAAAAAGTCCTAAGGTCGTTAAGTGCTTCTACTAATAATCGTTGTTCTTCAAAACTGAAGTATAGGTGTCGTTTAATATCTTTCATACGGCTATCCTCCTTATAGCTATATTATATATCAATACTTTTTGGATTGGAAATGTGCAAATATAACTCAGTGATACTCGAAACACGTGCCTACCCAAATTAGCAAGGCTTTTTGAGTTCTTTTGAGCAATTAGCTGGGAGGGCAATTTCATTAGCTGGAAACTGCTTTTTCTTGCTAATCATTAGCAAGGTTTTTGCTAATTTTCTCATTTCACATCACAAGTTCGATATATGCTTAATGAAAAATATTTAGAAAAGCAAAAAAGCTCGTAAACGTAGTGTTTACGGGCTTTTTTTGGCACCCTTAATAGGAATCGAACCTATATTTAGCCCTTAGGAGGGGCTCGTACTATCCATTATACGATAAGGGCATATTCAGTTTTTAACGTTTCCCTGAAATCGGGAGTGATGTGTTTGTACGCAACCTTAGGAGGGGAGCGCTCTATCCAGCTGAGCTATATGCGCATATTAAATTGTATTAACCTTTGACAATTTGCTTTTTATTAAAAGTGTTAATCCTTTTATACACCTAATAAAAGCACAACCACTCAGCTGAGTTACAAGCAAATTCAAAGTACCAGTAATTTTAACAAATTATAGGGCAAGTGTCAATAGCTCCCGCACATTGTCATATTACTAAATAATTGGAAGTTATAAATAAAAAGCGTAAGATAATAGAAACAAATTTATTTATTTCCTATTGAAAAAAGTACCACATATAGTATAATATAATTAAATTAATCCTACGCTACCCCTAGGTGGCAGATAAGAAGGTAGTAATATGATAAAACAGGCAACAAAATCTGGCCTTGCAATCACTATTGCACTATGTCTTTTGCTTCTCACTTTTGGCTGTAATAAAGATGAAGTTAAAGACAAAAGCAGTAAAGACGAAACCAAAACTAGCACAAGTACCCAAGCTGTTTCTAAAACTCTTGTAAACCCTCTGACTGGTGAAAACAATTTAAATGCAGACGCCGCTAGCAAGCGTCCTATTGCAGTTGTTGTAAATAATGCTCCTGCCGCAAGACCCCAATGGGGACTTTGTTCTCCTGACATTGTTATTGAAGGACTTGTTGAAGCTGGAATAACAAGAATGCTCTGGCTCTATTCAGATGTTAACAATATCCCAAAGGTTGGTTCTATCCGCAGTGCAAGGCACGATTTTATTGAAATTGCAGAAAGCTTTGATGCTATATTTGTTCATTGGGGTGGAAGCCCTTATGCTTATGAAGCAATCCAAAACCGCAACATAAAAGATATTGATGGAAAAACCCAGGCTAAATATTTTGCACGAGATACATCCCGCAATGTTGCAACAGAACATACAGGCTACACAACAGGTGAGAAAATAACCCAAGCTATTTCAGACCTTTCATTGCGTACTGATATCACAAGTTCATATTCAAGTCCATTTGATTTTAATTCCTCTAATGCTACATATAAAAATGGTGCTTGTGAAAGCATAAAGTTGTCATTTTCCAGTAGTTATAATCATACATTTAAGTATAATGCAGAAGATAAACTATATTACAACTATATGAACAGTAACAAGATGGTTGATTCTGACGGCAAGCAAATGTCTGTTTCAAATGTCGTTATCCTTTATTTCCCATCGTTTAGCGTTCTTAATTCTGCTGGTTCTATTGATATGGATTTAACTGGTGGCAAAGGCGTTATTGCCTCTAACGGAAGCTATGAAAACATCACTTGGAAAAAGGGTAATACACCCAGCAATATGATTAAACTTTATGCACAAGATGGCTCTGCACTTAAACTTAATGTTGGCAAGAGCTATATCGGAATTGTTCCAGCGAGCAGAAGTGGATCAACAGTTATTTCCTAATCGGAATTATAAAAGATTATAATAGTATCAAGGCGAGTTAATTTAAACTCGCCTTGATTTTTAAATAATTTAAGATTCTGGAGGTGTCTTTTTTGGAAAACCAAAAACCCATATATTTTAAATGGGCGGTTACGATTGCAGTGCTTATTGCCGCAGTTTCACTTCTTTATGTGTCTTTTTTATATAATCTTCCACGCAAATTTAACTATGCTGGTCCTGTTGCCAAAATAAACACCACGCAAAAAGACATTTACACTTCTCTGGCAAGCTATACTAAAGATACTCTATATCCATTTGTTCAAACTGATATAGATAATGTTTTTTATGTTGCACGCCCTAATAAAGATATTGAGTTCTTTGAATTTTCTCAAGGCAAATTCACACAAATAAATAGTTCAAAAAAGATAGAATTATCCATAACTTGTTGTAGTCAAAAAATCCCCGTAAATATTAGTTATATTATAAAAGATGGCAAAACAATTGGATATGGAACTTTTGTGTCTGAGGACCCATCTGCCATCTATAAATATGCTTTTTTCAAACTTTGCAATAAACCTGATAAGTATATAAGTGGTGCCGACCTTTTACTTCTTGTTGATTTTGATTACAAAGATGTTTTTAAATCTAACAAGGATTACTCTGAAGTTTTTGGAGTAAACAGCAGCACAAAAAAAGTTTCAAAAATTTTTAGCGTAAAAGGGCGTAGCTTTTCTGTAATTGATGCAAAACTGCGTGACGATTTTTTTGTTTTAGATGATAATATATTAAAGTCATGCAAAAGCAGTCTTTTATTTCTATCATCCAGAAGTTACAAACAATCGAGCGGCATATATGGAACAGATATCTTTTATCAAACTGAATATACCGATTCACCAAAATTATTTGCAAGTGATATTTTAGATGGTTTTGTTCGTAAAACTAATAACGGGATAATTTATTTTAAAAATACATCAGACAAAAACTCAAGCAAAAAAGAATTTTCACTTATATTAAAAGATAAACAAGGGAAAGAACGCATTATAAAAACCTTTGAAGGAGAGTTTGATAAAACTTTTTTACGCTGTGGAGATTATCTTATTGATAAGGGTACAATGACACTTTATAATCTTGTTGACAACACTGAATCCGTTTTGCTAGGCATATCAATGAACAACCTTTTAACCTTTGCAGTTAGCCCAGACCAAACAAAAGTTATTCTTGCTGGAAATTTTAACAATGGCTTACAAAAACTTGTTTTTTATGACCTATCTATAAAGCGTTTCAAATCTTTAGAGCAACAACAAATTTTCTTTGACAGTTACCCTAACCTATGCTTTATAGACAATGATACGGTTAGCTATATTGCCCCTGCAAAAATGCCCGACATGACAGTTTGCAACTTTATAATCTCTTGGAAAAAGGTGTTTTCAACTCTAGCGTAAATAGCCACATATATAATCTTGGCATAATTGCTATTGCTTGTATTTCCCTGTTTTCATAATAATCGATATTCTTGTTAAAAATATAACAAAATAACTATTTTTTCGCCTTAATATTGTTCATTTTTTATTCATAAACCCGCTTGTGAATTATTGACAACTGACATATATTAGTAGTATAATATATATGTTTTAGTGAGTTTTTTACAAAACTCACTGAGAAAAATATTATAATTCTTAGGAGGAATGGCACTTGTTTACTTTTGCTTCAGGTGTAAGCACGGGTTTAGTTTGGCTTGTTTTGCTTGCTGCACTCGTTTCATTATTTGGACTTAATGAACTTACACGCAGATTTAAATGGATTGGTTTTTTTGCTTTCGTTGTATTGCCAACTGTTCTCACAATATTGTGGCTTACAGTTTTACGCGAAACAGCATACATGGACTGGTTCCATCTTTTAAAGGTTTACTCTTCAACAGCTGGTTGTATCGGTTTCTGGTGTATCAGACATCTAAAGGGTACAAACAAAAAGACAGGCAAGGAATGGAAGCTTAGTGATAAGGCATGGGCTTTGTGTTTCCCTCCACTTATTCTTGCTGTTAACATTGCTGAAGCTGTAATTCGTGATTTCCAAGTTGGTATGAACTATTCAGACGGTGTTGTTGAATGCCTCAATAACCAAGTTCAATTTTACATAGGTGGTTCTTGGAACTACATGAATGCTATTGCAGGTATTCTTAATGTAATCACAATTACTGGTTGGTTTGGAATTTGCATAAGAAAGAAAACAAAAAAAGACGGAAGCCAAGATATGCTTTGGCCTGATATGCTCTGGTTCTGGATCATAGCTTATGACCTTTGGAACTTTGCATATACATATAACTGCTTGCCAGGACACGCATGGTATTGTGGAATTGCATTGTTACTTGCTCCAACACTCTGTGCATTTACAATCGGCAAGGGCGCATGGCTCCAACATCGTGCACAAACTCTTGCTTTATGGTGTATGTTTGCTCAAACTTTCCCAGCATTCCTCGACGAAGGTCGTTTCGCTGTTGATTCATCTTCAGCCTCACAGCTTAAAACTTTGGCAGCAGAGCAAGGCATCAAGCTTGTAGACGGCAATGTAAGTGCTATTGCTGGCGGTGCTAGCGTTGACACAAACGCTTTGTTCATCTTTAGTTTACTTGCATTAATCTTTAACATTGGTGTGTTTGGCTACATGATTTACAAAGTAGTAAAGACAAAGCGTAACCCTTACACAAGCGAGCTTTATACAGATCTTGCTAAATATCAAGAAGTTAAAGCACTTGCTGAATAAGTAATAACTAGTTTTCATATAAACAGCCACCTGAAATAATTTTCAGATGGCTGTTTTATTTATCGAAATATGATGATTTAAATATGTATTGATTTATTATATTAATTACTGTATAATGCTTTCGTAAAACAAAACATAAAGCAGAGTAGGATTTTGTGCGTTAAGTGCTGTTTGAACGGGGAGTTGTCAAACGGACGAAAAGGTAACTTGCGATACAAAATTTGCATCCCGCTGCTACATATTGGATTTCTATCTTCCTTTATGTGGCACATGTATGTGACACTACAAATTAAAGGAGGATTTTTTTTGCAAAAACTAACAAACACAAACAACCAATCAATATTTTCGTCAGAATACTGGAAAAACGCAATAAGTCAAATGAACAACTTACAAACCATGTCTGTAATGGCTTTAATGATAGCCTTTAATATTGCTATCAGCTCTTTTTTTATTCCAGTTGGAATAAACCTTCGCATATATTTTAGCTTTATCCCAACAGCTATAGCAGGCTTTATAGGTGGCCCTATTCTTGCACTTGCTTATGGTTTCGCTTGTGATACTATCGGCTTTATTGCTCATCCTACCGGTCCCTATTTTCCAGGATATTTACTTTCATCAATGCTGGGTGCATTGATTTACTCATTGTTCTTTTACAGGTCTAAAATTACTATCGTTAAAATTGCATTATGCAAGTTAACAGTAAATGTCTTTGTAAATATAGTGCTAAATTCATTGTGGAGCTCAATACTGTTTGATAAAGGGTATTATTATTTTTTAACAAAAAGTGTTATAAAAAATTTATCCATGCTCCCAATAGAAATCATTATTTTAGTATCATTATTTAAAGTCATATTACCCATTGCAAGTAAAATGAAACTCATACCAAGTAACACTCAAAATCGCATTCCTATAATATAATAATTTTATTTTAGGCTATAACTTTCTTGGTGTTTTGTTTTACATAATGTTATTCGTTACTCTAGATAAATTTATTTTCTTAGGATAAAACTCTCTCCCAATCCTTTTCGATTTTCTTTACTTTCTCACTACCTTGAACTGTACTCATCTACAAAACTAAGCATCAATCCAAACTGTGATTTAGAAAAAAACTAATTTGATATATTAAAAAGGCTCTCGTTATCCGAGAGCTTTTTTACATCTATTAATAAAGTGAATCTGTGTGCAATGAATCATCATTAAACACCCAATCTCTAACAATTATCTCTTTGTACTCAGTTGGTGTTTTTCGTATTATTACTCTGTCGATGCCTGCGTTAATAATCAGCTTTTTACACATTGCACAACAATCATCTTCGTCAAGCTTTATATTGCCTGTTGCCTTATCCACATTGCAAAGGTACATTGTACCATCAATCATATCTGAGTATGATGCACTAATAATACAGTTTGCCTCAGCGTGAACAGCTCGGCAATTGTCCGCCTTACTTGACTCGCACGCACACACATTGGTGTCTATACAATTCTTTCTTCCCCTTGGTGAGCCTGTATACCCAGTGGCAATTATAATATCGTTCTTCACAATAATTGCTCCACTGTTTGTAAATATACAAGTTCCACGCTCAGAAACGGTTTGTGCTATATCAAGGTAATAATTTCGCTTGTCCTTTCTTTGCACTAAGCACCACTCCTATATTTCTTTTAATTTTATAATAACGCATTTTGGTAAATTTTGCAATGCAAGCAAACTCAATTTGTGTTACAATAACTTTATAAAATAATTAAACGAGGTATTCATATGCAAAATTTGTCTGATATTAATAGCATAAAAGGGATTTTGTCCCGCAACGGATTTTCTTTTTCAAAATCTTTGGGACAAAACTTTTTAATAGATCCATCTGTTTGCCCAAGAATGGCAGATGATGCTGGTGCTTGTGACGATGTTGGTGTTATTGAAATCGGTGCTGGTATCGGCGTCCTTACAGCAGAGCTTGCAAAGCGTGCAAACAAAGTTGTTTCAATTGAAATCGACTCAAGACTTTTGCCTGTTTTAAATGAAACTCTCGCGGAGTTTGACAATATTGAAATAATAAATGCAGATGTTATGAAACTTGATTTACACGCACTTATTGCCGAAAAATTTGCGGGCATGAACGTTATTGTGTGTGCAAATTTGCCGTATTACATCACATCGCCAATCATTATGCTCCTGCTTGAAAGCAAGCTCCCTATCGAAAGCATCACCGTTATGGTTCAAAGTGAAGCAGCTGACAGGCTGTGTGCCAAAGTTGGAAGCAGGCAAGCGGGTGCCGTTACTGTTGCCGTTGATTATTATGCACAGGCTCATGAGCTGTTTGATGTTTCAAGAGAGTCTTTTATGCCCTCACCAAAGGTCGATAGCAAAGTAATCCAGCTTGATGTTAGAAAAAAGCCTGCCATTGATGTATCAAGCGAAACCAAGTTTTTTAAAATGGTTAAATCTGCGTTTGCCCAAAGAAGAAAAACAGCACTGAACGCCATAAGTTCTGGCATGAATTTACCAAAAGAGCATGTTGCTAACGCTTTACAGCTCTCCGAGCTTGACCCAAATGTGCGTGCAGAAAAGCTTACCATGATTGAGCTTGCCACACTTTGTGAAAACCTACGAGGTGACTTTTAATGATAACATCATATATAATTGCTGCAATATTTGCACTGCTGTCTGTGCCCCTTTTTATGGGTAAGGGCGAATTTTTAATTGCAGGATACAACACAATGACTCCAAAAGAAAAAGAAAAATACAATAAAGAACATGACATCAAAAAAGTGTATAGATCTACGGGATTTTTAATGCTTTCATTCGCAGCTCTAACCGCTGTTATAGGTTATTATAGCTCGCAAGTGGTTACTCTCTATTGCACAGCAACAATTATTGCCATTGTTGTGTTTTTTATCACATATGTTAATGTTGGTTGTAAAAAGTATTAAACTTTATAATAAAAAGACCTCTCTTTGAACTTTCGAGAGGTCTTTTCTTATGCCTATATTAACTTTTATTCTTTCTAAAAGCTTAATAATATCTAATAACTATAAAAAATTTTTGCTTTATTCTACTTGTGTTCCTGGGAAATAATATTTCAATATTGCCTTATAATCCCATCCTTGATTTGCATAATAGTTAGCACCTTGCTGGCTCATGCCCACTCCATGCCCATATCCATAAACAGTGAATGTAAACAAATCATTTCCGGCATCATATGCAAAGCTGAAACAATGCGAACGAATACCATAGCCCATAACGCTTGTCCTAAAAATATGCCCCGATATTGTTTTTTCTCCTACATTCATAAATGACACATACCCAACATCTGCACTCACACTTGAATCATGAGCATTTATCTTTATCCACTGTGATGGGTCTGCTCCCAAGGTTATTTTCAATTTGCTTTCTATCATACTTTTAAGTTCTGATGACGAGTAAGTTTTAGTTGTTTTATAGCCAGATAATCCACTGTCTTTTTCACCGCTACTCACTCCGCCTACAAGATATGCCACCTGTTTTTCTGTATCCCAAACTGCGTTTGACGCAACGGTTTTACCAGCCGACATCGCAAAAAATGGTGTAAGTGCTGTTTGTCCATTATATGTAACAGTTTGCCCCAAAACTGATTGAACCGCCTGCATTACTTTATCTGAATATGTTGATCCTTTTGAAAGCCCATCTGTTCTCCAATTGTTACACTTAATATATGAAAACACTGCAACTGTTTGAGCCTTTAGCGCCTCTGTCGCAAAACTCTTGCCCATTTCTGCTTCTACTATTCTGGCAACAGCAACGGCAGTGTCTACCAATACACCATCAAGCACAAGCTTTTCAGGATAAACTCCCGCAGAAGAGCTTGATGGTGATGATGCAGGGATACTAGACTCCACTTTTGTTGTAGTTGTTTTAGCTTTCGTTATATTGGTTGTGGTTGTGGTCGTAGTTGTTGTTTCTGTAGATTGTTTATTAATAGCGTCAATAAACGCGGAGTCCAATTCAAGACCGCCGCGTTCATTATCTAATTCATCGTTATTTATTACAGCCTTTGACTCAATATCAACATTTTCAGCGAGCGGTGATTTTTCACTTTCAATCCCCAACTGAGATTGTGCCTTTTGTGCTAATGTGCCCCGTATGTTATATATGTCATCAAACATTGATACAACAACTACAGATGCCACAATGGACAAAACGAGCATTATTGCAACCATTAGTTTGAGTTTGTTTCGATTTTTTTCTTCTACCTTTTTCTCTTCTTTTTGTATTTCTTCCTCTTTAGGAGCAAGCAAAGATGGCAAAACATTCTCCGTGTCTATCCAGGATGCTACCATTTTAAATAGTTCATCTATTGCAGAAAAAATAAGCTGCGGCGGTGTTTCTCCCTGCTTTGCAAACATCTTTATTGCATTTGCGCACTGATCGTCTGCTATACAAACATAAAGGAACATCTCTTTCGTTCCATCTTCTTTGTCTGTTATAAAGACCTTTGTAAGGCTCGCTCCAAGCGGTGTGCCAAGGCGTTCCTTTGCACCCCTTGCAAGATTAATCGCATATTCTCTCGGTGGCATCTGCCCTTTTTCTGCACTGTAATCCGAAAGTAAAACAACCTGAGAAAACCCTGAAATACTATTTGAAATACCCGCAAGAAAATCAAGCGTTTTTGTCTCTGCCACCGAAAATGAAAGTTGCTTTTGAGCAAGTTTTTGCACTGTATTTTTAATCAGCTCTTCATCATATAACTGTTTTTTTTCTTCTTGCTTCTGCTCTTGCTTCTCTTCTTCCTGCTGTGGAATTTCAGCAACATTAGAGAGTATTTGTAAGAGGTATTGCTCCAAATCAATATTTATAATCGTGCCTAGTCTTTCAGTGTCTAGTGGCAAAACTATTACTATTTGATTATTTGATTTGATTGCAAACCCACTATACAATCCGTCATGTGACAACAACGGGACAGCCCCAACAGGTATAGTCGATTGAGATTCAAACGTTTCTGTGTCTGTCTTTATTTCAGGACAAGATGATTTTATTAGTTTTGATATTTGCCTATTTTGTCTTTTTTTAAGCTGAAACGCTTTTGCAACAAAACTTTTGAATGGTACAAAAAGCTCAGCCTCTGCTGAAAGCACAATAACATCATCCTGCGTTACAGCTTTGGAAAGCTCTGTTAAAAATAACTTTTCGCTATTATATTGTGTAAACTTTTCGCTACATTCCAGAATTTTTTTAAAAGCAGCCTCTATCATTTCCTGTGCTTCTATAATCTGCGAAGTTGTCTCCAGCCCAAGCGACATTAACTTTACACCCATTCTATCACGCCCATTCATAAAAGTGGTTTTTGTCAGCAGGGAGAATTTTTCATCCTCCCTGCTTTAATGTTAAATTGTCGGTTTCCACTGTTCTGCATTCTTATATGGATTGTCTATGCCATTTTCATCATACCAAGCTTGTGGATAACGAGGGTTTTCTTTAACAACTATCTGAGTATTGTCAACTTCCGTGCTCTCGCCAGCTCTTAACATTCTTGCAACAACAACAAGTCTTGCATTGTCAAACTCATAGGTGCAAGTGGAAAGGGTAAGTATTCTGTCAGTTGGATAAATATCAACACCTGTAAGATAAATAGCTCTCTGGTTAATTTGTGCAATATATCCACCATATATTTCTGTCCATTGCGATTGATTTTCATATTTAAGGTTTGGGAAAATATAGTTAAACACATACCCATTGTCTCCGTCTGTCGAACCATTTGTTATAAACGCTGCATAAACCTTCCACTTATAGTTGCCATAAAGTGTATTAAACTCGATTATTGGTGCCTTCTTAAAGCCTTGTGATGTTGCATATTCTTTAAGGTTTGTAAACATCTGCTCATCTTTGTGCATACGATGACCAAAAATAACTGTGTTAAGGTCAAGGCTTTCAACATTGTTATTGTAATTTACAAATATAGTGCCATAAGAGCTTTTTTCTTTATTGAAATTATGCTTTAAATAAAAATCGTTATCCTTACTCTTTTGAACAACTGGCAAATCAATATCAAGACCATCAACTCTTATCCAGCCAACAAGATCTTGGTTAATTGCATAAAGATCTGCAAACTTTGCTTGCATACCAGTTGGGAAATTTATATCAGGATATTTTTGCCTTATACTCGACCATTCATCAACATCTTTTTCTGATGATTCCATTATCTGTGCAAGATTTGTTATTTCATTTTTATTTTGCTTTTTGTTTGCAAAATCTACCGCAAAATAAATTCCACAACCTATAAGAACGATTAAAGAGATTATAACAACAAGCTTGCGAATGATTTCCTTTACGCTGTCACCCTTCATTGGAAAAGTTGCTAAAGCAAACTTTTTAAAACCTTTTGTATGATCTTTATTAGAATTATTAGAAACCTTTGGAGCTTTTGGAGCTTTTGAAGCTTTTGGAGCTTTTTCTTTTTTTATCTTATCTTTTTTGATCTTTTCTTTTTTAGGTGCTTCTCTTCTTTTAGTCTTTTTATCCCCAAACTCACCAAACTCTTCTTCAAAGCCGTTTTCATCAGAGTCTTCCTCATCAAAACCCTTTTGTAAAAATTTTGGTACTCTTGGAACATCTATTCTTTCATGTTTTCGCTTTTCAACATTTTTGCCAAAGTTTGCAAGTGGTTCTTGGTCCGGCTCTGGTTCCTGTTCAAAAGCTGCATAGTTTTGCTGTATAGCTGCCACCTCTTGTGAAGGTGACTGAGCTTGGTTGCCACCTATATTTGAATGGACTTTGCCATCATCAAAGCGTTCAAGAAGATTATTCATAAACTCCCAATATTGAGGGTCTTTTTCATCATCTTCACTTAACGGCTGTTCTTTCTCTCCACTTTCAAAAGAGCTGCTGTAAACATCCTGATTCTGTATATTAGCAGGGATAGGCTGAACTCCTGCCTCATTAATATGAGGTGCTGCCGTGTACATTGAAGGAGGCGAAGGCTGATTATATTCCTGTTGCTCTTGTTGTGCAAAACTTTCAGCCTCTTGATTTTCAAGCATCTGACTCATAAACGACTGGCTCTGTAAATCATTTGAAAATGGCTCTTGCACTGGCTGATAAGCTGACTGTTGCATATCATTTTGATTTGTATATACATCCTGCGATTGATAATTTTCTGCAGGTGCGTAAGGCTGCACTACGGGTTCAACATAATCTGGCCTTATGTTTTGCACAAGATTCGTTGGCTCGTCAAATGTAGCTGTAAGGCTTGGATTTGATTCCTTGCTTACGCTTTCACTTTCACTCGAATTATAATCCTGTGCTTCATCAGATGAACTAATTGCAGCATAAAGACTCTGCATTGAAGACATAAAACTGTTTATATCTTCAGAATCATCCTCTTTTGCTTCTTCATTTTGAACATATACTGATTCTTCTAAAGTTGCTCCCTGTTCTGGATTATATACAGGAGTTGGAGCAGAGAAAATAGACTCACTTACCAATGGCTCGTGAACAATCATATCTTCTTGTGATGAATCTTGCCCATTTAATATAATATCATTATTTAAAACAACTCCACTATTGATAATAGGCTGACCTATTGATGCTTCTTGCCCGCTCTCATTCAAGCCATACCTCTGTTCTGGCTGTGCTCCATACATCTCCGCCTGATTTTTAGGTTGCTCAAAAGATTGCCCCTGTGGCTGGAATGATTGTGATGGAGGATTGTATGACACCTGTGCCGATTTATTTTCCTGTGGTGGCATTGGTGGGTACGGGTAGTACATTGGTTGCCCCTGTGTACTTTGCTCGCTAGGTTGGTTTAGTTCTTCACTTAAAAAAGGATTCTTAAAACCTTTGTTGTCTTCTGGCAATTATGTTCACTCCTTATTGGTAGCTCTATCTTAGTTGATATTTTATCGTAATTATAAATTACGGATTCTACCTTTTATGTTTTATATTTATGATTCTATTGTTACTATAACATTCTATTAAGCCTATGGCTTGTATGGATTTGGCATATTTTCTATTTTTGAAGAATCTATCTTTTCGCTTTCGCCTTCTCTCAACATTCTGGCAACCATTACAAACCTTGCTGGCACCGCCCCGTCATCTGTATCAAAATCAAAGCACGGAACAGAAATTGTTAGCAACTTATCCGTTGGCAAAAGGTCAACACCCGTTGTATAAAGCTTACGCATATCAACTTGCTGAGCATAGCTTGCAAAATCATCTGCACTTGGGTTTTCGCTTGTATAGTCAAACACATATCCATTTTCATCAGGATTTAATGTTGTAAAAAAGCATGCATAAATCTTCCATCTATAATCAGAATACAATGTGTTAAATGAAATTACCGGTGCGGTCTTATATGCTTCCGTTTTTTCGTATTTAAGTATTTGCGAAAAATTAAATGTTTCTTCTTTGTTATTATTTGCATAAATAACAGTGTTTTGACTACCTAATTTCGCATCGCACTTAGCATCTAAAAAAGCTGTGCCTTCCGAAGAATCTTTCTTATAAAAATCATGGGATAAATAATATTGGTTGTCCTTGCTCTGCACTACTGGTTGCTCGACACTCACGCCATCAATGGATATTACTCCTACTATGTCTTGGTTTACAATGTAAAGCTCTTTAAACTTTTCCTTCATTCCCTTTGGATAAATCAAATCGTCTATTTTGTTTAATCCAGCAAAAACTCCAGTTGAGTCCTCACCACCATTTGGCGAGCCTTTGCCGCTTTTACTCATTGTGGATAAAATAAGCACCGCTAGACACACGACAATTACAACTACTCCCATTATCATAAGTACTTTTCTTAAAATTTCTGACGGCGAATCTGTATTTAATGGTATTATTTTTCCAAGTTTGCCTGAAATTTTAATTGATTTTCTACCTTCATTTTTAAAATCATCTTCATGTTCTTCAACTGTTTCAATATAATTTAAAATTGCTTTATTTAATTTTTCTTCCTGAGTTTGTCTTTCTTGCTTTAATTTATTCTTATTTTCTTTTTCTAACTTTATTTCTTGTACTGACTCTACTTTTATCATAGATTCATTTCGTTTTTCAATAGCTTTTTCAGGCTTTTCTTTTTTAGCTATCTTCTTTTTAATTCTATCTTTCACCTTAAGTTTATCTGCTAACTTAAACTTGTTTTCTACCTTGAGCTTATCTTCTACCTTGAGCTTATCTTCTACCTTAGGCTTATCTTCTACCTTAGGCTTATCTTCTACCTTAGGCTTATCTTCTACCTTAGGCTTATCTTCTACCTTAGGCTTTTTCTCTACCGCTGTCTTTTTCTCTACAGTTGACTTTTTCTCTGCAGCTGGTTTTTTATCTGCGGCTGGTTTTTTATCTGCAGCTGGCTTTTTCTCTGCAGCTGGTTTTTTCTCTGCCGCTGTCTTTTTCTCTGCAGTTGACTTTTTATCTGCATCTGGCTTTTTCTCTGCAGCTAGCTTTTTCTCTGCCGCTAGCTTTTTCTCTGCCACTGGCTTTTTCTCTGCAGCTGGTTTTTTCTCTGCAGCTGGCTTTTTCTCTGCCGCTAGCTTTTTCTCTGCCGCTAGCTTTTTCTCTGCAGCTGGTTTTTTCTCTGCCACTGGTTTTTTCTCTGCAGCTGGCTTTTTCTCTGCAGTTGACTTTTTCTCTGCAGTTGACTTTTTCTCTGCCGCTGGCTTTTTCTCTGCCGCTGGCTTTTTCTCTGCCGCTGGCTTTTTCTCTGCCGCTGGCTTTTTCTCTGTAGCTGGTTTTTTCTCTGCCTTAGGTTTGTCTTCTGCCTTAGGCTTATCCTTCGCAGGTGATGATTTTTTTGTAGCTGGCTTCTTTTTTGCCAAGTCATCAGTTTTTTCTTGTTTAGTTTTACTCGATTTATTTGCAGAGGATTTAGGTTCCTCTATAATCTTGCTTTCTGAATCTTCTTTGGTTGCTTTTGCTTTTGTTTTGGTTTGAGTTGTTTTACCACTAGCTTTTTTAGAAGTGCTAGCCACTTTCTCTTTTGATTTTGCAGGAGTTTTTGGCTGTTCACTTTTACTGCTACTATCTTTCTTTGACGCAGATTTTTTATCTGTCTCTGTCTTCTCTGCTTTTGATTTTGTACTTTTAGCAACCTTTGTTTCTTCCTGCTTATCTTTTGCCTTTGATTGTGTTTTCTTGGCAGGTTCTTTTTTTGTGCTAGCAGTTGTCTTTTTTGATTCATCAGCCTTTTTTGTGCTTTTACTTGCGGGCTTTTCCTTAGGCTTTTCCTTAGGCTTTTCCTTAGGCTTTTCCACCTGATTGGTCAGCTGTTCTTTTTCATTATTCTGGGACTTTATTTCTGCCATTCCACACACCTCTTATTTATCAAAAATCTATTCTGCTGAGCTCAAGCTCATCTATTTTCTCTTCCAGATACATTCTCGCTATATTAAACGCATACGAACCCGTTACATAACGATTGTAATCCCTTTGTCCACTTCTTCCTGTTTCGAGCTTTTTACACCATACTGATTTTCCATCTGTAAGTGCAATAAAGCTAAGCCCAACTGGTGCTCCTGTTTCGTCTGAATTTGGGCCTGATATACCTGTTATTCCTATAGCAATTGATGCTCCGCTAAGTTTTAATGCACCTTTTGCCATTTCAACGGCTACTTGTTCACTAATCGCCGTATGCTCTTTTATTGTATCTTCACAAACACCAAGCACCTGCTGTTTAATTCTGTTTGAATATGAAACTATTCCACATTCAAAAGCTGAGCTAGAACCTGAAATGTCTGTAATTCTCTTTGCCGCATATCCACCTGTGCAAGACTCTGCAATAGATATCGTCATATTTTTTTGAACAAGCAGTTCAACCAATCTCTGCTCAATATTGTCAAAGTCAATTCCATATATTAAACTCCCAAAACGGGAATACATATTATCTATAATCGGCTTAATCATCTGCATTGCTTCATCCTGCGTTTTTGCCTTTGCAGTTACTCTAAGCAGTGCTTCCCCATCCTTTGCATATGGTGCAACAGTTGGGTTACTCTGGTCTAAAAGGTCTGCCACCTTTTCCGCCATTGCAGATTCACCTATGCCAAATGTGCGTATGCTGTGTGAAACTATAACGCTATCTGAAAACTTTTGCAAAAAAGGCTTTGCCGAATCATTAAACATTGGCATAAGTTCCCTTGGTGGCCCAGGCAACATGATAATTACTTTGCCGTCCTTTTCCAATGCACACCCTGGTGCAGTACCATGACTATTTTTAAAAACAGTTGAACCTTTTGGTATATATGCTTGTTTTTCGTTTGTTTTAGGTATTGGATGTTTGAGTCTAGAAAAATATGCTTTCATATTTTCAAGGCTTTCTTCATGCAATTCAAGCTCAAAACCAAGCGCCTTACTGCACACCTCTTTTGTGATATCGTCCGCAGTTGGACCAAGCCCACCTGTGGTTATTACTATGTCACTATGCTCAAGTGCTGCCTTAAGCGAGTGCATAAGCCTTTCTTCGTTGTCACCAACAGTGCTAATATACTGCACACCTATTCCAAGCTGTGCCAGCTCCCTTGATAAAAATTGTGCGTTAGTGTTTAAAATATCCCCGAGTAAAAGTTCTGTTCCAACATTGAGAATCTCACAGTTCAAAAGCTCATCCCCTTGTTTTAATTATCCAATGGCTATAATTCGCTTGCCATCTATAGAACGCTGTACTAATGAGTCTATATTAAGTTTTTCCTCCGCCTGCTCAACATATTCAAGTGTTGGACGAGTTCTTGGATGTTTTGGTGTAAATACTGTGCAACAATCTTCATACGGCTGAATTGAAATATCAAATGTATCAATTTTTCTTGATATTGTTACTATTTCATCCTTGTCCATTCCAATGAGTGGACGCAAAGTAAGTATATCACAAACTGCATCAGTGCATCCCATAGCATAAAGAGTTTGGCTTGCAACCTGCCCCAAGCTCTCACCAGTTATAAGTGCTCCACAATTATCCTGCTTTGCAATTTTTTCTGATATACGCATCATAAATCTACGCATAATTATTGTAAATAATTCCTCTGGACAATTGTCCTTTATTTGCTCCTGTATTTCTGTAAATGGCACAACAAACATTGTTATTCTGCCACTATACTTAGAAAGTTTTTGTAAAAGTTCAACAACCTTTTGCTCTGCCCTTTGGCTTGTGTATGGAGGAGAGGCAAAGTGAATTGCTGTGAGGCTCATGCCACGCTTAGACATCATCCAGCCTGCAACCGGGCTATCAATTCCGCCTGACACCAAGAGTGCCGCTTTGCCTGCTGTGCCAACAGGCATGCCACCTGCACCTTTTAATTGATTGCCTCTTACATATGCATATTTATCTCTAATCTCTATGTTCACGGTAAGCTCTGGATTGTGAACATCAACCTCAAGGTGCGGGAATTTTTCAAGAAGATACCCACCAACCTCATTACATATTTCGGGAGACTTGAGCGGAAATTTTTTGTCTGCCCTTTTTGCTTCAACTTTAAAAGTTTTTGTTTCTAAAAGAAGTTCTGCAAGGTAGCTTTCTGCCACCTTTAGAATATCGTCCATATTCTTTTGTGCCGCAGCGGCTCTTGAAAGCCCTGCTATGCCAAACACCTTTAAAAGTATGTCAACTGCTTGCTGCATATTAACATCTTCACTGATTGGCTCAATTGTTATGGTGGACTGAGACTTCTTTATATCAAATTTGCCAATAGCAGATAGCCTACGGCGAATGTTTTTGATAAGAGCATCTTCAAAAGTTGAACGATTGAGTCCTTTTAATGCAAGCTCACCGTTTTTTATTAAAATTATTTCCTTCATTTTTATCATTCCTTAATTTTTGCCTTTATTTTTATCTACGCTTTAGCTTGTTTCTTGCATCGACAATATTTTCTGCAAGGAATTTAAGTTCATCCTCTGTGGTATAGCGTGAAAGGCTTACCCTAATTGCACTATCTATCCTTGAATTTGGAAGACTCATACTTGTTAGAACCTTGCTTCTATGCCCCTTTGAGCAAGCAGAGCCTGATGATACATAAATTCCACGAGATGATAATTCATTACGCATAACTTCTGACGGAATACCCTCAACAGAAAAATTTATAATATAAGGAAGAGCATCTGACGGTGAATTTATATATACTTCAGGTACATGAGAAATCTCCCGAACAAAATTGTCCCGCATAATCGACATTTTTACTGCTGTAGTATCAAGCCGCTTAAATTCTGTGGTGGCAGCTCCAAACCCAACAATTGCGGGCATTGGTGATGTTCCTGAACGAACACCCTCTTCCTGACCTCCACCATAAACGGGCGAAACAATCCTAACACCCTTGCGAATGTAAAGTGCTCCAACACCTTTGGGGCCATGAACCTTATGAGCACTTACGCTCATCATATCAACGCCCAATTCATAAGGGTTTACAAAAATTTTGCCAAAAGCCTGAACTGCGTCACAATGAATAAGTGCAGGGCTACCAGCTCTTTTCACTGCCATCCTTGCAGCTTTTACAGGCTGAAGGCTTCCAACCTCATTGTTTACAAGCATAATGCTTATTAAAATCGTATTTCTATTAACCTCTCTAAAAAGGTCTGATTCTTTTATTTTACCGTCTATTCCAACGGGAAGACGAACTACCTCAAAGCCTTTCTTTTCAAGCCTCATCATTGCTTCCGAGATACTCGGATGCTCAACAGCTGTTGTTATTATTCTTTTTCCCCTGCGTTTCAGCGCTTCTACCGCTCCAAAAACTGCAATGTTGTTACTCTCTGTTCCGCCACTGGTGAAATAAACTTCATCAGAACTGCAAGAAAATGCATTGGCGACATTTACTCTTGCCAAATCAAGTGCCGCTTTCGCCTCATCACCTTTTTTGTGCAAAGATGCGGGATTGCCATAGTTATTGGTCAAAAGAGAATACATCTCTTTTGCCGCTAAATTACAAACCTGAGTGGTTGCACTGTTATCAAAATAGCACTCCAAAATCTCTCCTCCAGAAAATTAGTTTTTGGAATAGAATATATTCCATATTATTATACAGTATTCAAGCAATGCGTGCAATGCTATTTAAAAAACTTTTCACTTAAAGAACTACCATTTTGCGATGTTTTTTAACATATTTTGTAATCTTAGAAAAGTCATTTTGAATATTTTTTCTTATTTGTGAAAAAATAGATATGTTTTATAAAAATTTTTACTCGGAGGGTTTGGACTTGAAAACAAAAATGAGCAAAAATCAAATTCGCTTAGGATTGTACACAATTTCTATAATTGCCGTGCTAGGAATCTTTGCATACACTGGCACAACAAAGGCGAATGCATACGAAAGACGGTTTTCAGCACAACAGCAAAGGTCTCTTAGCGAACTTGGTGAATATGTAGACAGCATTCAGATAGATTTACAAAAAGGAGTTTACTCAAACACGCCACCTATGCTGGCTAGTCTATCTTCATCGCTTTGGCGTGATGCTGCGGGAGCAAAAAACTGCCTTTCACAACTTACTCTTTCTGATGTTACCCTTGAAAAAACCTACAAGTTTTTATCACAAGTTGGAGATTTTACAAAATATCTAAATCGCAAAGTTGCAAACGATGAAGAAATTAACCAAAAAGAAAGAGATTTGCTTTTTGAACTGCTTGATTACGCCACAAACCTTTCAAACAGTATTGCAGAGCTTCGTGCTGGCATTGATGATGGAACAATATCCCCACAAAACATTCCGTCGGGGCCAATGAAACTTGCGGGACAGGAAACAACCGCAACCAATATGTCATCAAAATTTAATGATATGGAACAAACTCTTGTTGATTTTCCAACACTAATTTATGACGGACCTTTCTCCGACCACATTCTAAAAAAAGAATCTTCAATTCTTAAAGACAAACAAGGAATAACAAAAGAAGAAGCATTGACCTTGGCTGCAAAATATTGCAATGTTGACCCAAAAACCTTTACAAAAACACAAGAGGAAGAGGGTAACATTAAGTCATATGTATTTGCAAATGAAAATACAACCGTTGCCGTAACTAAAAGTGGTGGACTCCTTTGCTATATTCTTGGTTCACAATGGGTAGGCGAAATAACACTCACACCCGATGACGGAGTTGCTCGTGCAACTGAATATCTAAAAGCAATTGGATACACTAACATGGCAAGCTCTTATTACACTGTTGTTGACGGAATCTGCACAATAAATTTTGCTTACACTGTAGATAATGTAACCTGTTACACAGATTTAATAAAAGTTTCTGTTTCATTAAGTGACGGAAAAATAATTTCATTTGATGCAAGAGGATTTTTAATAAATCACGAAGATCGCTCTTTTGAAAAACCAATTTTAAGCGTTACACAAGCACAAGAAAATCTAAGCCATGCATTAACTGTTCAAAGCGTTCAGCTTACAAATATACCAACAGATAGTGGATCTGAAAAATATTGCTATGAATTTAAATGCAAAGGTATAAAAGATGATGATGTTTTAGTTTATATCGACTGCAAGACAGGTGATGAAGAGCAAATATTGATGCTTATCTATGGTGATGGTGGAACTTTAACAAAGTGATTTTTTTGAAAATTGTATAAATAAAACACCACTGGGAACAATTATAAAGACCGCAAAAAATGAGGTCTAACAATGTTTTTTCATTAGCTGTGTACTATGTTTTTACACAGCAGAATTAAACCAATGTATAAGCAAGAAGGAGTGCGAAAATGAACAAGAAAATTTTTACAGTTTGTGCAATGTTGATTATGTGCGTGTTTTTGTTCGCGGCATGCAACAATAAAGATGATGACAATGTAACTACCGAATCAGCAATCACAACCACAACTAAAGAAAGCCAAACAGAAGATTTGGGCGACCGCCTTTCAACTGCTGTTAGCGAAGCTGTTACAGACATTTCTGAAATGATGCCAACAACAAATATAGCATCATAACAAACGACATTTGAGCAAGGCTTAATACGCCTTGCTCAAATATTTTGCTAAATTAAATCTCAAAAGCTTAAAAGCACCTCAGTTTAAAACTGCAGTGCTTTTTTTATAATATATTTCCGCTAAAAAATATTAAAAGAATAAAGTTTTTCCTGAAAACCCTGTAAATGCCATTGATAACAATGCAATATAAAGAAACACTGCTGGAGTTCCTTTAAAACAAGTTGGAATTTCTTTGTCGCCCTCTATCTTCTTCATTCCCTCATGTATTATTAAAGTCGCAATTATAAAAGCAAAACCTGCGCCAATGCCCGCTCCAATTGATTCTGAAACAGTATATGCAACCCGCTGATTAATAAAAGGCACTGCAAAAACGATTGTGTTAAATGCAGAAACACCCGTCTGACGCAAAAGCTTGTCCTTCTCTTCCTGTCGCCAACCTGCACCACTAAGCAATTTTAAAATTATAAGTGCTGTTATAAGATAAACAACAATTAAAACAGCTGTAAACAAAACAATCGCAATCGTAGTTCCTGCGGTTTTAAAAATAGGAATAAGCAAAATAAGCCTACATAGTAATGATGTAATCGTTGAAAAATAAGTTATCATAACAGCAAAAAGCAAAAGCTGTTTTGGCCTTGCCGCTGTTCTTATAGTTTCGCTTGCACCATAGCCTCCGCTAAAAACAATGTTTTGAACAAAGACGATATAAATTGCTGCCGAAAGAAACTGTAATATTGTATTCATTGTTTCGGCACCTCCTTATCAGGCTCTGAATCCTGTGGGTTCTCCTGTGTTGCATCTTTGATTATATCTTCAAGACTTCTAGCCATAAGTTCATCCAGCTCTTTTGATGTATACTCAATTTTTTTATTCAAATTTTCTGGCTCTTGAATTACTTGCTCCACTTGATGTTCAAGCTGTATTTCAGGATTCTCTTTAGGTATATTTTCCTGTATTGTTTGTTCTTCTAAAGGCTGGTGAGTTGTTTGCTCTAAGTTCTGCTGACTTTCTATTTCCTGCTGAACTTGTTCTAAATTTGCTGACTGAACAAACTCAGGCTCTTGTACAATCAAATCTTCTGAGCAAACCGCCTGTGGCTCATATTGCGCCGATTCCAAATGTGCATTTCTAGGCTTCCTCACCCTTGGCTTTTTTATAGCGCTTCTTGAGTTTACCGCAAGCTCTTCTGCATATTCTGGGTCTATCTTTTTAAAGTACCAGCGTAAAAGTGCCGCCATAAACCCAATCACGATAAATCCACCGAATGGATTTGTAAGTGCTGTTGCGGTTGGAAACGAAAACACTCTAAAACCCCAAAGTGTTCCCGACCCAAAAAGCTCACGCAAAAAACCTGTTATTAAAAGCACTGCCGCATATCCCGTTGCACATCCAACAGCATTTATCGCCGCCTGCTTTACTGTGCTTTTAACTGCAACTCTCTCGCACTGCCTTGTAATAAGAGGATTTATAGCAAGCAGTGGCAAATATATACCAAGTGCTATCATATTTTCTGGCGAAACTTTTTCAAGCAAAAGCATTGATGGTGCTACTATTACCATTCCACTAAGAGTATAAAGTGCAACTCTTGCCCACTGTGGACAGTACTTAAGAAAGCTTGCTGAGATTATTTGTGAAAATATCATCGTTAAATAAGTAATTATGGATAATGCCACTGCCGATTTAAGCGAAGTGCAAATTGCTACAACGGGGCAAAGCCCAATTGTGCTAACAAGCACAGGATTCTTAACTATAACCTCTGAAAATATTTCCTCTTTAAAGCTTATCTTTTCGTTTTTTATATTATCATCTTTTACTTTCTTATTACGCTTATTCACAGTCTATACCCCCTTGCGTTTCTGGGATGTATTCTGCCATATCATTTTTCTTTGATTTCTTTATTTTTTTTGGTTTAGATTTTGTACCACTACTATTTATCGCACTGTTTAGTTTCTCTCCAAGTATGTCAAAGTAAGTGCTAAGTGCATTCATAATGATAATTACAAAGCAAACACCCTCTTCAAATGCTCCAAAATAGCGAAAAACCATTGTTAATATTCCGCCAGCAAAACCATAAAGCACTCTCGAAAGCTGATCCTTTGGTGATGTTGCAGGGTCGGATATAAAGAATATTGCTGCAAAGAACAACAATCCTGATGAAATCTCCATGACAAGTGATATGCTTCGCCCTGTAAGCACTCGTGGAAACAGCACTGCAAGTATAGAACAGGCAGCAAGAAAGCTTGCCAAAGTTATCCACTCTGACGGGCGTCTAATGAGCATATAAAGAAACAACCCAAACATTATTAAAAGGCACGATGCCCCGATAGGGCCTGGAACTCTGCCAATAAGCAAATCCATAACATTTATTACGCCCGTGCCGATTGATGTTTTCTGAGTTAGCATATTTGCAACGGATTCTCCTGGAACAAAACCATTTTCACCCGTTACAAGTCCTGACATATTTAAATTTATTGATGGATATGTGAATACAAGCTCTCGATAACTAAGTGTTAAAAATGCAAATCCAGCTGCAGCTGGAACAAAGAGTGATGTTTTGGCATTTCCAAAGGGAAGTTTTGCAACACCAATTGCAAAAATACTGCCAATTGGTGCAAGCCACAACGGTGCAGATGCTGGAAGCATAAGAGCTATTGCCGCACCTGTAAATATTGCCGATAAATCTCCTACTCTTTGTGGAATCCTTTTCCTTGCCAAATCTATACACGATTCGCAAAGAACCGCAGCCGCAATTGACACTGCAACCATAAGCAAACAACGAAAGCCATTATAAAACACAGCGAGTATCATTGTTGCTGAAAGCATAATAAGCATGTCCGTCATATAGTCACGAACCTGCTTGTTTTCTTCCTTGATTTTTTGTGTATCTAGCTCTTTCATCAAGCCACCTCTTTACAAAAAAACTACTTTGCCATTTTTTATTCATTGCAAACTACTTGTACTGATAATATTATAGATATAGAAGATGTTTTAAAGGAGATGTTTTTTTGAAAATCGAAGCGACATCAAAAAATAATATAGTAATATGCCTGTCCCAACACGATTTAGACGATTTAGGAATTACATATGAAGATATGGATTATAAAAGTCTTGAAACTCGTCGTGTTATTTATACCCTTTTAAGGGAAGCTAGCGAAGCCCTTGACAGAGATCTCCATCCCTCTGGCAAAATGCTTATAGAAGCTGTACCAGACCCATTCGGAGGATGTGTTTTATATTTTACGGTTTATCAAAGTGATGCCGACAAGGAAACACTTGTGCCTGCACTAACCCCTTTTATCTGCCTGTGCGAGTTCAAATGTGAAAACGAACTTATCGATGCCTCTCGAGCCGTTGTAACTGGCTTTATAAAGCCACCAGAAAGCAAGCTGTATTCAAACGGTTATGATTATAGATTGGTTTTTAAGGGTGTTTCTAGCCACCACAAATTAAAATCCATTTTATGCGAATTCTGTGGAGACATGACCGAAAACCACACAAAAATAGCTCACACAAAGGAACATTGGAAATGCCTTTGTGACACTAACGCAGTAGAGCGTTTGGGCTCCGTTTAGCCACGGTAGGACTGCTGTGCTTTTTGCCTTAGCAGTGAAATCATCTTTGCACTGTCTTTTGCAGAAAATATGGTGTTACCTGAAACAAAAACATTTGCACCAGCCTTTGCAGCCTCACCTATATTTTCCTCGTTTATCCCACCATCAACCTGAATTTGAAGGTCCAGTCCTCTTGAATTACATTCATCTCGAATTTCTCTTACCTTAGGCATCATATCTGCCATAAAAGACTGGCCGCCAAATCCTGGCTCAACAGTCATAACCAATACCATGTCAAGAATATCAAGATATTCAAAGACCTCCCTTGCGGGGGTCTTTGGTTTCAGGCTAACAGCCGCCTTGCATCCTGCCGCTTTAATAGCCTCTATTGTCTGTTTAACATCAGAATCAGACTCTAAATGAAATGTTATTAAATCCGCTCCTGCCTTTGCAAAAGAATCTATATATTTAAGTGGCTCGCTAATCATCAAATGAACATCAAAGAATAGGTCAGACACATTGCGAAGCGACTTAACAATAGGAACTCCTATGGTTATGTTTGGCACAAAATGACCATCCATAACATCAAAGTGAGCCCAGTTGGCACCTGCTTTTTGCATCCTTAAAAGTTCTTCACCCATTTTTGAGTAATCACACGACAATATCGAAGGTGATATTTTTATCATAATTAACGCCCCTTATTTTCATCCTAAAAATTCTTCATAACAGTACTATATAACTGTGTTAGTATATCAATTTTTGTCCAAAAGGTCAACATAATCAATTATATATAATTTCTTTGCAATCTTAAAAATGCAGCAATTATATTTAAAATTTTAATTCAATATATAAGTTTATTGCTAAACCACAAAATTAGTTCTAATACTATAATAACCAAAAATAACCAAGAAATAAAACAAAATTAAAATCAGCCATCTTATAAAATACAAAGTTAATTACACTTTAGTTACCCAATTAAATTTCGCATAGCTTTTTTTGAGTTACCCTCTCATTGCTATTAATTTTTCGCTATCGTTACCCGCCGTTTTCAGCGCAGATGTTAGCTCTGCTAGCATATATCGCTTGGTTTGATATAGAAGCCTTTATATCGCCCTCTAAGACGATTTTAACGTACTCTCCTACTCTGTTGTTTATGCTTTATCTGCCTATGGCTTGCCGTCTAGCAAAAAGCGAAAAGAAAACATAGAGATAAAGATTAGATTAAAACAAAAAAATAGAGCCAATGATTACTCATTGGCTCTATAAACTATATAATTTAAATTATTTCTTCTTAGCTATTACAAATGATGCTGCAGAAATAAGTGAAAGTGCTACAACTCCTGCAATGCTTGAATCACCTGTCGAAGGTATGTCTGCCTTAGGAACTGGTGCTTCAGTAATAACAACCTGTGATGCTGCTGGAGCCAACACTTGAGCCTCTATTGGAGCAGCTGCAAGTGGTGTTGAAGCGTCAGTTATCTCTTCAACTGCTGTTGTTGCTTCTGTAGTAGCTTCTGTTATTGCTTCTGTAGTAGCTTCTGTTGTTGCTACTGTTGTTTTTGGTCTTGTGTCAATAGAAAAACCATAATCAAGAGTTCTAACTACATTGTAGTTAATATAAAATCTCATAAGAGGCTCTCTCTTTTTTGCCTCAGTTGTTGTGCTAGTATCTTTAGTATTAAACAATGCTGATGCAGAAACTGCGCTTGTTGTAATTGTAAATACAACTGATAATGCAATAATTAATCCAAGTACTTTCTTAATGTTTCTCATTGGTATCAATCCTTCCTTTTTTTAAATATAATTTAAGTAAATTTCGGGCAATCCCTTCGACTAAATTCATTTTACTACCTATGGAATTTAATGTCAATGACAACAAGTAAAAACATTTCACTTTTGTTACATTTTATAAAACCCCGTTATTTTTGTACACCTCTTTTGTTGCAATTTCTTAACAATTATTGAACAAGCATTTATATTCTACATATTTCTACTGCTAATACTATATGTTTTTGCTTTAAATATAGTAAATCTGGGCATAATACTAAAAATTAAGAAATTATGAATGGGGATGTCTATTATGGATAAACAAAAAAAGAATGATTCTAAAATCAAAAAAATCGCAAAAAAAATTTCTGAAATTTGGCAAGAAAGCAATTCTGAGTTTTCGCAGGATATATCAAGCGACATTTTAGGTAGCTATACTGGCACAGCTAAAGATGGCTCTTTTGAACCTGAACAGGACGCTGACGATTTGTAAACTTTTATTTAATTTTTTTGAAATACTATTTATATGTATTTGATTTTATAATTTTGAGTGTTATAATAATCCTGTATTTTGACTAATCGCTTAGCGACCAAGGAGCTTTCTATGCAGGATTTTCTAAAAAGAACATGGGCAACCATAAATCTTGATTCTTTAAACCAAAATTTTTGTGCAATACGAAATTCAACAAATCCCTGTGCTAAGATTATGTCTGTTATTAAGGCAGACGCTTACGGTCACGGGGCTTTGCCCGTTGCAAAAGAGCTTATAGCCGCAGGCACTGATTGGTTTGCTGTTTCAAACCTTGATGAGGCTTTGCAACTACGCCGTGGAGGAATAGCCCTTCCCATACTTATTTTGGGATATACTCCAGCAAAACACGCAAAAACACTTGCACTTAACAATATTTCTCAAGCCGTTTTCAGCCTTGAATATGGCAAACAGCTTGCAAGTTTTGCCCAGGAAAGTTCTGTGCAAGTAAATATACATATAAAAATAGACACTGGCATGTCTAGAATCGGTTTTTCATATCAAGATAATGTTGTAAATTCTGATTCAATTGATGAGATAGAACAACTTTGTAGTATGTCTGGAATTTATACCGAGGGGATTTTCACCCATTTTGCAAGAGCGGATGAACCTCAAAGCGGAGAAATTTTTACACGGATTCAGTTTGATTTATTTTTAAGTGCTATTTCAAGGCTTGAGAGTCGTGGCATAAAATTTGAACTACGCCACTGCTGTAACTCCGCAGGAATCGAGTTATTTCCCGAAATGCATCTTGACATGGTTCGTCCTGGCATCATTTTATATGGTCTTGCACCATCTGATTTTACTAAAAGTGCTCTTAACCTTAAACCTGTTATGGAGCTTAAAACTGTTATTTCTATGGTAAAAAAAATTCCAGAAGGGACTCCAGTAAGTTATGGAGGAACCTTTGTTTCATCAAACAATATGACAATTGCAACCATTCCTATTGGATATGCCGACGGTTATAGCCGCAATTTTTCTCATAACGCTTTTATGATTGTAAATGGCAAAATGGCTCCAATTATCGGTAGAATTTGTATGGACCAAACCATTCTTGATGTTACCGATATCCCTGATGCCACAAGTGGAATAGATGTTACCGTTTTTGGCAGTGATGATAAAAGTACAATAACCGTTGATGAGCTTGCCTCAAAAATTAGCACAATAAACTATGAATTGGTTTGTGCCATAGGCAGGCGTGTACCAAGAGTTTATATAAAAGATAACGAAATCATAAGCATTACAGATTATTTAGACTAAAGGAGATTTTAAAATGAAAGCTAGTGAAAGTAACGCCCACTACACGAACAAAGTGCGTGAATGCACCAACTATTCTGTAAGAGGAATTAAAAATTTATTTAAAAATGAAGATTTAAAGCCACGATACGCTTGCTCGCAAGGTGATGACGAAATTCAAAAACAATTGCAAGGAGAACTGCAAAATTTTTGTGACGATGTCTATTGCGAGTCCTTTTCAGCAAGCATAAATTCTCACAAAGTATCAAACATATTCGTATTTGTTTTTATGATTTTGTCCGCTGCTGCAATTGTTGGTGCAAATTTTGTAAGTGAAGCTTTACTATTTATTAGCGTAGGATTTTCTATTCTAGCTTTCGCCTCGTTTTGCGGACTCTTTGGCAAACTTGCAAAAGACAAAAAAGGTACAAACATAATTGCTACCAGAAAAGCTCTTGGAGTTGCTACTAATAAAGTTGTTTTTTGTGCTAATACTGACGCACCTTTTAAGAGACGATTTTTAAAAGGCACTGAAAATCTTGCACGCCTTACCACAATTGTTGGAATATTTCTTCAGCTTATTTATGATGCTGTTTTACTCGGCTCAGTTTACTATAAATTATTTGACCTCGGCTCTATTCAAATGATGACTGTTATATCATATGTTTTAATTGTTTTTGTTCCTTTTCCTCTTGTTTGTGCGTTTGCTGTTAAAACAAATACAGGCACACCAGGCGTTGCAAACAATTTGTCTGGTAGCTTTGCTTGCCTTGGAGCTATGCGTTATCTTTCCGAATTTGACCTAAAACTTGATAATACAGATGTATGTGTTATTTTAACAGGTGCAAAAAATGCAAATCTTGCAGGTGCAAAAGCTTATGCTAAAGTACATGGGGCTGACGATAAAAAGATGAACCCACTTTTTGTTTGCGTAGACACATTAAAAGGGATTGAAACTTTGAGTGTAAAAGGCGGAACAATCAAGGGTAAAAGTCTTGTAAAACAAGCTGGTGAAAATGCAAATATTTCTCTTCCAGATTGCAGTGCAAAATATTTAAAGAGCGATGCAACTGCATTTGCAAAAGCTGGTATTAACTGTGCAACAATCACTACACTTAGCTCAACTGTTCCCGACTTTTATGGCACAAATCTTGATAACATTGATAACTTAGATACAAAATCAACAGAAGCAGCAATAAATATTCTGCTTGAAAGTGCATATCTTGTTGATTCAAAAAACAAATAAGAATAGCTTAAAACAATAAAATTAACCCGTCCTTTTAAGGACGGGTTACTTTTATAATAAACATATGTAAACTAAATTAAAACAAACAAGATACAAAGCAAAAAAAGGTGCAGGGAAATAACCCTGCACCCATGTATAACTTTTAGTAATTGTGCTGATTCATAAATATAACTAAGAATAAATTACTGGAGAAGCTGAAGAACGCTCTGTGGCATTGTGTTTGCCTGTGCAAGCATTGCTGTAGCAGCCTGATTAAGAATGTTATTCTTTGTCATTTGCATCATTTCTTTAGCCATGTCAACATCACGGATACGGCTTTCAGCTGATGTTAAGTTCTCAGATGTTGTTCCGAGGTTGTTAACTGTATGCTCCAAACGGTTTTGCATAGCACCGAGGTCAGCTCTTTGCATTGAAACAGTATTGATAGCTGTATCGATAGTTGCTATTGCACTTGATGCATTCGCCTCTGAGTCAATCGCTGCTGCGTTAATACCAAGGCTTTCACTGTCCATGTTCTCGATATTAAGAGCAACCTGTCCGTCAGTTGTGCCAGCTGTACCAATTCTAAAGCTCAATGTTTTAGAAGGTCCAGAAACTGTTACTGTATCTGTAGTAGCTCCAGCTGATACAACGGCTAAGTCTGTACCAGTTACTTTAGCCTTAACGCCTGTCCACTTTTCTGCAGCCGCAGCTGATGCTGTTGCCTTGTCAACAACTGCAGTATATGTTCTTGATCCATCATCAGCTATTTCTTCTGTAAACGAAACACCCGCTACACTAGTTGCACTAGCGTTACATGTAACATCTGTGCTACCATCTGCAGAAGTAAAGGTTAAAACATCTCCGTCTACAAGGTTACCACCCGAAACAGTAACAGCTTTGTCATCACCTGTAGAAGAAAAAGCAGTTCCTGCAATAGTAGCTGCAGACTTAGAATATGCACCATCAAGAAGGCTAATGCCGTTGAAGTTTGTTGAAGTAGAAATTCTGTCAACTTCACTCTTAAGAGCTGTCATTTCTTTGTTAAGAGCCTCACGGTCAACTGTGTCCTGATATGTACCATTTGATGACTGAACTGCGAGTTCACGCATTCTTTGAAGAATTGAGTGAGTCTCCTGCAAGCCGCCTTCTGCTGTCTGAACAAGAGAAATAGCATCACTAGCATTTGCTGTTGCCTGGTCGAGTCCACGAATCTGAGCACGCATCTTCTCTGAAATTGCGAGACCAGCTGCATCATCGCCTGCACGGTTTATGCGATAGCCTGATGAAAGTTTTTCAAGGTTCTTAGCAACTGCGCCTGAGTTTGAACTAAGTTGTCTGTGTGCATTGAGAGCACTAATGTTGTGTTGTATACGCATGAATTTATCCTCCTTAATATATCCGCT
Source organism: Clostridia bacterium (assembly GCA_009930155.1). Next base: position 44,092 of record RZYX01000003.1, read on the forward strand.
AGCAAACCTCCGGTTATCCGAATTTTATTAAAATCTGCTAGTCGGTTTATATAGAGCTTCCTTGCCCTATATTTCTTGCTTGTGTTGCTCCTGAAAAATGCGCGCCGTTTTCCATTTGCAACTACCTAACTTTGTTAAGCTTAACGCTTACACTCATTATATCTGCAAAACATTTGCAAATATTTAATATTTTCAAAAATTCTTGTTATTTTTTTGTTTTTTTGTGTGTTTTTTATATAATTCTTATGTTTTTACTGTTTTTAAGCTAGTTTATGTTGCTTTTTTGAGCTTTTTAATATTACATTTTAATATATTTGATAAAAAAAGATGTGAAAACTCACATCTTTTTACTAAAATTAAATTATTCAACATTCTCTATACTCTGCATAACCTTTGCCATAGACTTGAATTTTTCAAGACTTTTATCATCCGCTAAGTGACTTGCCTCAATATTTAGCTTTTTCGTTTCAAGTAACTCTTTTCTCATAACAGGAATATCCTTTGGAGCATCTATACATATTTTAACCTTATCGCCGCTAACTTCTGATACTATTATTTCAATATCTTTTCCAATAATTATGGATTCGGATGCCCTTCGTGTAATTACAAGCACAGAATCATCCCCCTACTTTTTCTCGTCAAACAATCGGTATCTTATTGGATAATCCGTGTTCTCCAAAATAAATTGTTTTGCTTTATTAGTTTTCGCATTTATTATTATCGGACTTTTAAGATTTACTACTGCTTCTTCCAATTTTTTTGGAACAACAGTTATAAGAAGAACTCTTAAATCCTCCTCTTTTTCACATTCAAAATACTTCAAATCTTTTTTTGATAGCTTTGGGTTGTAATTTTGAATAAATGCATAAGGGTCAATAACAACAAAAGATGGAAACTCAGCATCTATCGACTGAAGAGTCATAACAAACGGAATCTCTTGTTCTTGCAAAAGAACATAATCCTTAAACTTTTCAAACCCTGGTACACCTTCTTTAAAGTGTATAACATCCTTTTGATTTATCTGCAAATCTTTAAGTTTCTCGTTTGATATTTTCATATTAACCTCATTCCCTATTTTTCACTAATTGGCCCATCATAGTTTGGATTTGCACTTTTAGGAACATAAATCTTATCCCCAGTGTAATGAATTTCAACATCTGGATACTGACTAACGGTATAATTTATACTGCCTGGTACAAAATCTATTTTAGATTCACTTCTGTGACAATTAAATTTGATCTTATCCATTTTATATTCCATAGCTACATCGTTAAGATTTACATCTTCTCCCGAGCGAGTCTTTAAAGGTTGCGTACTTCCTTCGCCCTGCTTAATCATCTCTAGGGTCGAATTGTCATCATTGACTGATGACGAACTGGACGCAACAGACTGCTCGCTCTTTTTTACAGTGCGAACAGGAACAACATGAGGACCTTTGCTTATTTCTATTTTATCCATTTTGGGTATGTTTTTTTTAATTTCCATTCCGCCTTTTTCTCGCTCAATTTCTAAGTTTACTTCTTGCGTTTTAGAAATTTGCATTTCCATCGGCTGCGTTTGAAAATCAAGTTTTATTGGTATACATTTAATTCCCAACAATTGCGTCATTTTAATCACTCCTAACGGTGCAAGCGTGCACAATCTTCCAATTCTATATGCTTATAAGTATTTCACAACTATCTCATAAAATCAAGGAAAGATGGTTGGATTACTTTTGAGCCCATTGAAAGAGCTGCATTATAAATGTATTCTTGAAGTTTAAAGTCCATAATTGCTTCTGCCGCATCTAAATATTCTGTGTCATTTATTTGAACTTTTATATTGAAGGACGCATCCTCAAGCCTTGTTTTTGAATTTATCAAGAAGTTACTACGAACTCCAAGCTCTGTAACATTTGAAAGAAGATCTACTTCCTGAGTTTTTAGTGTATCTTCAAGTTCAAGTATACGGTCATATGAGAATTTTTCCTTTGACAATTCATCCGCTATTTGGCCAAATAAATTATAAATGTTTTTTGGGTTTCCGCTTGTATCTTCACCATAACCCAAAAATGAAATTCCTGGAATAGAAACATTAAATGCACTTTGAGCATTTACCTCACCATCTGCACTAACTTGAACACCAAGCCCTAAATCTATATAAACTGTCTCTTCAGCTAACGCCTTTAAATCAACTGTATCTGATATTGATGCGGATACGCCTGTTTTAGTCTCTTTTGAAAGATCGCCTGAAACAGTTATCTTACTCAAATCAACAGTTAATGCACCTGTTATAGTTGCAGTTTGAAGAGCATCTTGAAGATCTTGACCTGTTGAGCCAGCTGGTAAATTTACAGTTATAGTTTTTCCGGTAGTTTCAATTTCTGCTGCTCCAACAGAAACAGTACTTGTTGCATCATCAATTATATTAACAGTGTATCCGTTAAAGTTTTGGGCATTGTCCTCACCAAAACTAATTTTAAATACACCTGATTTTGTAATTGCTCCATCCTCATTAACAAGCTTGCCTGTATCAACATCAACTCCACGATAAAGAAGTTTTCCAGTTTCTGAAACGGTAAAAGGTGGTTTAGTTGTATCAGACGCACCAAAAATATACTTATCTCCATATTGTGCGTTTGCACTTGCAACTATAGATTCCATGGTCTTATGAATTTTGGAAGCAATAATATCACGTTCATCTTGACCAGTAGTTGCTGTAACAACCTTAACTAAATCTTCAGAAGAAACTTCCTGAACAAGATCATTAATTGTTCTCATTGAGGTCTCTGCTGTTAACATCTGATTTTCAGCATTTTCTGTATTATTACTATAATTTTCGTTTTCATAAAAAGAGCGTCTAAGTCGAAAAGCTTTTGCCGCTGAAACCGGATCCTCAGAAACCTTATCAAATTTACGAAGAGTTGTTGCTCTATTATTATAATAATCAAGTGCAGTCATAGCAGAATTAAGATTTCTATTATATTTGCCCGTTATCATTCCATTAGTTATTCTCATTTGACCGTCCCCGCCTTTCTTAAAAACTACCTACCAACTAGACCCATACTCGTTATTATTGTTTCAAGTGCTTCATCCAAAGTTGTCATAAAGCGTGAAGATGCAGTAAGAGCCTGGTTATACATAATAAGGTTTATACCCTCTTCATCCAAACTTACTCCTGAAACGGATTGACGCTGATAGTCAACTTCATTTATATTTGTTTCATTTGTCTCGTAAAGTCTTTGGTTTCCTTTTATTTGAAGTCCAAGTGTAGTAGATATATTTGAAATGCACTCTTGAAAAGAACCTTTAAATACATCCATTCCACTATCAGATTCAAAAGTTAAATCTGCCTTAAACTGTGAGATAATAAAAAGAATATTTGATGAGTCATCATCGTTATCAAGACCAGGTGATATAGACTGTTTTGAATTTGTTATGTATTTACCTGTTGAATTAGTCCATGCTTCTGAAATTGATATGTTTGATGCTGTTATTCTATCGCCTGCTACACTAGGTTCAAACAAAGGCTTGTCTTCGTCTACCGTGCTGTTAGCATCATTAAGAACCTGTGCAAACTTGTTGGCAATCGAATCCAACATTTGTTCGTAATAAGGAATTCCCCTTTGAGTTGTTTGAGGCGTATCAAACTCACCTTTGTCATTAAGCATTGTAAGGTATCCATAAAATGCACCTGACTTAACTTGGTCTGTAAAATCGCCACCCGTAAGACTTATGCTACCAAATTCACTACTATCAACAAGTGTTCCGTTAGATTCTGTAAGAGTTAAACCAAAATCGCCATCATTTGTTTCTGTAACTTCAAACTGCCTATATTCATCATTATTTACTAAGTTAAATTTATCACCATTTGATGTTGTAAAGTTAACGGACAGTTCCTGTACTGTAACGCCCGATCCAACATCAACATCCTTTGTTGTAACCTCAACATTAAGGTATTGCGAAAGTTGATCAATAAATGTATTTCTCTCATCTACAAGCTCAAGTGCAGGATTACCTGAAATGTTTGCGGTCCTGATTGACTTGTTAAGCTCCGCAATACTCTGCAATGCAAGATTTGCAGTCTCTACGGCTCCATCAGTAAACTCGGTTTGTGTTTGCCCTTTAACTGTGTCGAGCTGAGACGAATACTGACGGAACAACTGAAGAATAGTTGTTGCCGATGTTTTTACTATATTTTCTGTAACAGGGTCAGATGGGCTTTCAGCCAACGCCTGAAGCTGTTTTACAAAATCACTAAATTGTGTGTCAAACTCTGTATCAGTGGCACTGTCAAAAATATAACCCAAATCTGCAAGTGCGTCACTTTGTGCTCCCGTAGAGCCAAGTTTGGCAGCCTCAGCACGATAGCGAACATCCAAGTATGGGTCGCGAATCTGGCTTGTTCCTGATATTTTAACACCCTCGCCTATATTAGATGCATTAGTTGAATACCTCATTGTTCCACGATAAGAACCTACTGCATAAGTATCAAGCCTTTGCCTAGTATAGCCAATGGAGTTTGCATTTGTTATATTATTACCTGTTGTTTCAATGTTGCTACGAGCTGCATCAAGACCAGACCTTGCAACATAAAATCCACCAAATGTAGATCTCATCTTTAAACCTCCAAACTATACTTTGCGAGAAATAAAATCAGTTTTTTTCTTATCGCTTTTTGCAAAACTGTTGTAATTACTTTGCTGATTTTCTTCAATCCGATTCAAAGTTTTTTCAATTCTATGAAGCCTTAATTCTATCATAGAATTACACCTTGAATTAATTTCTTTCAAATCCAGCACTATATCAGAAAGTTCAGAAAAAGCATCAGACATTTGTCCCCTTGATTCCTCTGGGGAAGTCTTGATAACTTCACTCATACTCATATTTTCAAGCCCAACATTTTTAAGGAATTCTTCACGCTTTACTTCAAATCCTCTGGATTTTAAAAGAAAAACTTCTTCCTTTTTCACATGCTCATCCATAATGTCAATTCTATTGTTTGCGACATCATCAAGTTTTTTTGTTTCAAACTCAAGAAACTCCTTATAAAAAACAAGATATTGTTGCATTAAATCATAAAATGTTTTTGCCTGCTTAACATCCATATCCCGCTACTCCTCTGCCCTACAACTGCATTCTCAAGCCCTTAAGTCAAAGTCCAAAAAAGGCATAATGCTGTCAGCAACATCTTTTTGATTTATTTCATAAGAGCCTGCTCTTACTTGTGCCTTTATTTCTAAAAATTTGTTTACATCAACATGATTTTGAGAAAGTTCTTTTACTATGCTTGCCTTTTCATCTTTGATTTCTGGAGATACTGCAACCTGCCCTTGTGAATCCGAATCACAAGAATCACGATTGCTTATCTCGAATACATCCATACGGTTCGCCTTTTTATGGTTTACAGACGAGGATTTGTCTGCACCGGCGTTTTTAGCAGCATTAACACTGTTTTTCCAAACATTCATAGAATTGCCTATTATTTTAATGTTCTCTGCCGACATATAAAACACCTGCCTTTTCATACTAATATAATTATCCTTATTAATATATCGGTTAAATTTTGCGTTAAATTTATTATTTTTCGTTTTTTGTTTATTATGTATACTGTTTTGTGCTAAATATATCTAATATAAGCCTTAACATAACAAACAACCTAAAATTCTAAAAATATACTATGATTTTTACCTGTTAAAATTATAAACTAAACATATTTGTGGGACTTGCCGTGTTCTTTCTTAAAGTTGCCATATTTGACTTTGCCTCTTCATATTGCATTTGTAAATTCTCTTTTGCCTTCTTATCAAGCTTCGCTACTCTTATAAAAATCGCCTTAATTTCGCCCGCAAGTTTAAAAGCATTTTTTTCATCATCGTTATTTAGACTACATTCATCACACTTAACTATTTTATCCCAATTTTCTTTTTCTTCCACATCAAGAATCTTTAATTTTTCTTTAATCAACTCATCACACTTTTTTATTCGTTGTATCTTTACTTGTCTTTGTTCAATCAAGTTGTCAATTTGCACATCTTCCTGTACGGATTGAACCTCAATTTGTTTTGTTACATCTAATATCTCTGTAATAATAATCTTCTTTTGTTCCAAGCAGATTATTACAAACTCAATATCTGTTTTAGATAAGTTCACTTGACAATCCTCCCACAGATTTAAAAAGCACATACTAACTACGCTTACATAGTTAGTATGTGCCAAAATAATTTACTATGCGTTATCTTTTGTTGTTATTTTATTTGCCTCTATCCAAGTAATACGCAAATCTTCAACGAGTGGAAGAACTTGATCGATTGGATTTTTATCTTTTTTAAACTCAGCTTTCATGATTTCATTGCCAATGAAATCATAAATTGCATGCAAATCTTCTGAGATTTCATACTGCATATCGAGTATATTTCCAAGATAAAAGAAGATGTCCTTACTACGGCGTAAGCAGGTGTCAAATAATTCTATATTGCCATCATCAAACACCATAGATGCCGTTCTCAGATTTTTTGTAGCCTCATTCAATAAAAGAACCAATAGCTCACCACTTGTCATGGTTTTAATTGCCTGTTCTTTATAATTTTGCACTGAAGAATATGCCATATCAACCGTCCCTTTTGTTTTTTATTTATGATCTATTGACCTAAAGAAGAAAAGTACTCGCTTTGAGAATTCATCTTAGCTATCAAAGTTTCAAGTGCGGTAAATTTGCTATACCATCTTGTTTCTTCCGACTTAAGAGTATCTTTAAAAGTTGCAACTGTTTTGTCTATATTAGAAATTTGCTTTGAGAGTGCGCTTGAGTCTCCACTGCTGGAAGTCGTTTTTCCTGCTAATGAAACAAGAGTTCCTTGCCCTCTTGCAGAACCGACTACCGCATCCTGTAAAACGCCTTGTAGCTTTGATGCTATTCCATTTTCAGAAGTAAATATATCTGAAACTTTATTAGGATCTTCTGATATTGCTTTACGAAGCTTATCTTCATCAATTGTCAACAGTCCGCCAAGTTTCCACTCGCCCGTTGTTATTCCAATATTATAAAGGGAACCAGCATCTTCAACAACCTCACTCATTGCTCTTCTCATTTTTGAAAGAACCGTATTAAGCGCACTGTCATTTCTAAGAAGACCTAGCTGAGCTTTTTCTTCCCATATCTCAACTTCTTTATCAGACATTTCTTCTTTTTGTTCGTCAGTAAGAGGAAGATATTTTTCGCTTGAACCATAATCAACTCCGTACCGTTTTTCTGTTACCTTGCCTTGAATATTCTCAACGATTTTGTTGTATTCAGTTATAAATTCTTTCACCTTATTTATAACGCCATCAACATCACTGTTGGTTGTAAAAGTTATATTCTCTTCAACTTCACCACTTTCCATTCCCTTTACATCAAAAGTAACTCCGTCCATTTCAAAGGAATTTGTGCTTCTGTTAATGGTTGAAAAGTTTTTGCCACCGTCAAAGCTCATAACAGCTGTAAAATCATCGCCTGCTGATATTTCATAGCCATCAGCTGCGTTGCCTTTGGTTCCAAAAAGGGAAAGTCCAAGATTAGATGTGCCAACATCTTCAATGTCAACCTTACTCTGTGCTCCCATTTCGTCTGCCATTACACTAAACTTGTCTGTCACTGATGAGTAAGAAATTGTAACTCCCACTTCAGCATCCCTGTTTATTGTTGAGATAACATCGCCTAGCATTGTATCGCCCGTAAACTCAAAAGTTTTGCCATTTACGCTCAATTTATATTTGCCATCTGCATCGGCAACAAGAGGCGTTGTAAGAGTATCTTTAATCTGGTCAATAGTCTTTATATACTCAAGCCTGTTTGATTCGCCGCTTATCATATGTAATGCTCCATTTTCGCCAAGGATGCCTGAAGCACTAGAATTTTGCACTGTGATTATATGGCTTGGATCGGTCGCCTCAAAGCTAAGCTTTCCCGCTGTTTCAGAAACTGTTACTTTTCCTACACCATACTGCTTATCAATTGAATCTTGTAAATATGTCTTTAGACCCGAAACGGTTGAGAACTGGTCTTTTTCGCTTTCATTAAAGCTGATTTTTTTAGAAACTCCATTTAAGCTTAATGTAAGCGTTGTTCCTGAAAGAGTTTCTGAAAGTTGCTTTGTTTCCGCCTCAATAGCTTTTGCAACATCTATTGTTCCAGTTACAGAAGTTGTTCCTTCTTCACCCTCTGGTGTAACTGAAAAGCCAAGCCCTGCAAGAAACTTTTCGTTTCCTCCCGTTACTTTGATTTTTCCATCTGCACCAAGTGAGGTTATAGTCATTTCTAAACTGTCATTTATAGAAACAGAAATCTTATCTTTTAGCGAAGTATTGCTTGAAACCGCTGTGTCATATGCATCTTGAAGCTCTTGCTTTTGCAATGCTTTTGCACCTGCTGTAAAGCTACCGCCTGCATCCTTTTCAAGTGCCCCTGCCGTAAATCTAAAATCCGTTTTAAGCGAAAGATATGAGTCGTTAGTTGCGCCATCTACATTAAGCTTTACATATGAACTGGCAAACCTATTGGCTTCAAAAAAGCTTTTATCCTCAAGCTCTCTTGTTCCAGCTATTTCAGAAAGCCCATCTGGCTCTGGCGTTTTATAAAGTCCAAGACTTGTAAGCAAATTGTTGCTTCCACCAACTATTTTTAAGTCATTGGTAGGCTCTGACCCAATCTGACTAAGCTTTAGTTTTCCATCGCCATCAACACTAAATTCAAGTTTATCTTTAAGAGATGTATTGTTGCTCAACTGTTCATTAAGTTCGTCAACAACCTTTGCAATATTTGTGCTGTCGCTTGCAGAAGAATCAAGATAAAAACTACTGCTAACAGTTAGTTTCTGTGTTGTTCCACCATAGCTTAACGATATTGAATTTCCTGCAATTGTATTGTTCTCCCATGAATCATAAATCGTTCCTGATGAAAGCTCCTGCGTTGAAACCTGATGACTTGATGTGAAAGCTGTTTTGCTCGCGAGTTGCTGAATGTCTTTAATAACAACATTTTCAACGGCTTGGCTGTTGCCTGTTGCCGTAACATTTGATGAAGAACTTGTTATTGATGATGAACTAAAAAACTTTTCACTAAGTATGCTAGATGAGCTACTGGAAAACTGAAAATACTTATTATAAAAGCTACTCATCTGCGATGTCACATTCTGGTATGCGCTCTGTTTCCACGAAAGAATTTGCTTGTTTTGCAGTTGCTTTGTAATTTTTGACCTTGTGGTTGATGTAAGCTGCTCTACAAGGTCATCTGTATCAAGACCGGACATAAGACCTGAAATGCCCTTACGCCCTGATATACTCGAGTACGAATTTATATTAATCGACATATAAATAACCTCCTTATGTTTGTCTGTTAAAATCTAAAAAAATAGAACAATCCCTAAAAATAAAAAACTCTATAATAGTATATCGGAAAAACAAACATCAAAATTTATCTTTTTATTAATTTTTTTGATACATTTTAAATAAATATGTTGAAAATTGATAGTTTTTATTGATTTTAAATTGAATTTGTTGTATTGTATAAACATAGATTTTATTTTGACATATGTTCCCTATTTTTTTATAACTTTAGGGGTTTTTATTTTATTTTTTTGATTTTACTCAAGGTTGAGGAGAATAAATTCAAATGGTTAATTTTGTTTCTGTCGGTCATCTAAAACCTGGCATGTTATTGGCAAGGGATATATACGGTATAGACAGCTGTACATCAAAAGTTATAATGTTAAGATCTGGTCAAAAATTGACTCTTTCTATCATTACAAAAATGATGTGTATGGAGCAGCTTACAGGTGTATATATTCAATCCGATGAATGCTTTGACAACGAAAACCAATTAGTTGATACCAAAACTAAAAAAGAAATTCTTGATAGCATACAAAAAATTTATGATTTATCTGCAAGAACAACCGAAACATTGTATGCAGACACTATTTCTCACGCAAACATTATAATTGAAAAACTTGTTGATACAATTGTTGATAACCCCAACATATATATCGACATTCACAGTTTGCGTATTTATGATGACTGTACCTACAATCATTCTTTAGGCGTAACGGTTTTATCCATTGCAATTGGAAAAGCTCTTGGTCTTTCAAAAAAAAGTCTTTCACAACTTGCACTTTGCGCTCTACTTCATGATATCGGCAAAATGCATGTGCCTATTGAAATAATTTCAAAACCTGGCAAGCTTACAGATGAAGAATTTGCAGAAATTAAAAAGCACCCTTGCAAAGGCGGAAGTATATTACAAAAGAATGATCTTGTTTCGGGCCTTGTTCTAAGCGGTGTTATAAGTCACCACGAAAAGGTTGATGGAACAGGTTATCCTAACGGGCTACGAGGCAAGCACATCCCTTTGTTTGGAAGAATCGTATCTTGTGCAGATGTTTATGATGCCCTCACTTCAACTCGCCCATATCGCACTCCTGCAACTCCAGCAGAAGCCATTGAATACATAATGGGTAGTGCTGGCCGTCAATTTGACAGAGGTGTTGTAAAGGGTTTTCTTAAGTGCATTTCACCTTATCCTGTTGGAAGCTGTGTTAGCTTAAGCACAGGAGAAAAAGCTATTATTGTTGAACAAAACTCTTGCAATCCAATGAGGCCAAAAATATTTATGATGGATACCCCAACCGTTGTTGTTGATTTATTTAATGATGATCATTATCTAGATGTTGTTATTAATAATCTTTGCTAATTTAATTCTAATTTTTGACACCCAAAAATCGGGTGTCTTTTTTTTATTTTTTAATTTATATAAAATAACTACAATATTTTTTAAGCGCTTATAAAACAATATAAGATCACAGCAAAAACCCTCCACAGACATAGTGGAGGGTTTTATATTATTCGTAACGTTTTGCCCTTGAAAGCATTTTCCTTTGCTCCTCAAATATGTACTGACAAAGCAAATCTTCTTGTCTACCCGAGTATCTTTCAAACTCACAGCCGCAGCCCAAGCATTTATGATCATCAATTTTACGCTTTACTTTACACTTAAAGATTTCAGCTTTTGGCAACGGAAGAACAATAAAAATTCTTTGGTTATCTTCAAGCTCAGCACATGTTTTGATAAGAACTCCACGCAAACTCAAATCCCTAACTTTAACTTTAAATGATTTACGCTCATCTAGTTCTTCCGAACCATCATCAATATAACATTTAGTATGCATATTTACTGAAACTCTAAAATATTCACGCTTTTCAAGGTTTGAAAGAAGTCCAATATTAGATAAATACAGTTCACCCCTGGTTGATTTTAAAACAGTTGCAACAAAGATTTCTCCCGAAGGTTCACCACTATGAACCAAAAACTTAACTTTCATTCCACTCTTCAACAATGCCATTTCCCCAACATTGTTTGTTATTTTTATTTTCCCATCTGTAAAGCCAGAAATTCTACCAGTAGCAACTATGTCGCCATTCATCGCTAAAATCTCACAGATTTTCGATAAATTACGCTGTGAAAAACCCATTAAAGACACCTCTTTTACCACCAACATAATACAATAAAAACACACAACAAGTCAATAATTAAAAATAATTCAATTCTATTCGTCTATTGAAACATCCATAAGCATTCCTTGTTGGGATTCTTTTTCTTTTTCCTTATCCTCTTCTGGGTTTGCATATTTTAGGAAATAAACATATATTTCTACAATTGCCTGATAGAGTTCCTGAGGGATTTCAAAGCCCACTTGAAGCTGTGCCAAAAGTGTTGCAAGAGAATTGTCCTGATATACTGGTACATTATTGTTTTGGGCTACATCTACAATTTTTTGAGCAATATACCCCGACCCTGCAGCAACAACAACGGGTGCTTTATCTTTTCCCTCATACTTAAGTGCAGCAGCTTTTTTGTTGTCAAATTGTGACATCTATTGAATTCCTCCCCTCATATATTTTACGAAGGACTTCATTTTCAACTTTAAATGTTTCTGGAAGAGAAACGACTCGTTTAACATTAAATCCATTGTTTGCAAATATCTTTCCAATGCTTGCTCTTATTTCATTATCGCTTTCCTTCATACTTTGAGGATAATTTATTTGGCATTCCACAGTGTCGCCAGAAAGACCAACGACAGCCTGAAAATCGCCAAGCCCTTGTATATCAAACGAGAGATAAAGCTTTTTAGTCCTTGATTCTACATCGTTTTCATGTGTTTTGTTTGCACCATCTTTTTCAACCCATATTTCAGAAAACATAAATGTACCATTATAATTTATAGGTAAAAACATATGAGTAAATGGCATAAATGCACTGTTGTCAAGCAATAGTGTTGTAATCGTATCACGCAGCATTGCCTGCCCAGCACTCGAAAGTTTGTCTTCCGAATTGTTCATTAAAACATCCATAAGCGAATCAATAAATGCATTTTGTGGTTTTTGTATCCCCTGCATTTCCTTGTTAAAAAGCTCGCTAATTAACATAAGTTTGCTCTGTGGAATGTTTAAATTATAACGGCAAAAATCCATAAGTTCTGAAAATCTTTCTGTCACCTCTGCCTTACTGCTAACATTAAGCCTTGAAATATCGTGAACAAGAAGTGTTATTCGTTCCCTTGTTTCACCCATATCATTTGATGCTATAACATATTTACCAAGAGTCGGTATTATATTCTCTTTTAAAATCTTTAGATTTGTTTCAAGCTCGCCCTGTGTGGTAGGATTAGTCAATTTGCTCATTTGGGACTCTATTTCTTCGCTATACACACGAGGGATATACTTAATTATATCATTAATCTGATTCATTATGCCTGACATAGTTTCTTCGATTGAAAAAAATCCATCGTACGCCTTTAAAAATCTGCCAAGATAATCCTTAACTTCAGATGTTTCCGCCTCTTGACCTGAAATACTGCGTAATACTTTAAATAAATCAGAATTAAAGCTTGTGCTGTTTTGTTGCTGAAATAATATGTTGCTTAGCATTTGACCTTCATCCATTTTTATTTCACTTGCAAGCTTTGAAAGCAACGATTCGACTGAGTTTTGTTCGCCATTAACTCCTTGTAATGTTTCCTGGGAAACTGCACTTGTAAGAAGCTTTTGCAAGGTTTGAGAAAGCACAGGTGTTTGTTGCATTCTCTGCAAAAACGCCTGAAAAACCGAATTTCTATTTAATGAAAATTCAAGGTTTCCCTTGTCCGCCTGAGTATTTTGGGCATCTTTTTTAATCACTCGTGATGTATCAATTGTCGCAAGCGGGTCAGTAC